>DATLVL010000406.1:0-5489 GCA_035577525.1 Gemmatimonadales bacterium
GGTTCCTGCGCGAGAGTGAGACGCTCGCCGCGCTGAACCACCCGGCCGTGCGGCACGTGTATGCGGCGGGCGAGGTGGGTCCGTTCGCCTACCGCACCACCAACTGGATCGATGGCGAGGATCTCGCCGAAGCGATGCGGCGCGGGCCGCGCCCGATCCCGAGCGTCATGTCGCTGGTGCGCGATCTGCTGGGGACGCTCGAGCACGCGCACGCGCGCGGCATCATCATCCGCCGCATCGTCCCGACGACCTTGCTGCTCGAGATCTCGGGCCGCGGCGTGATCACCGATCTGCGCTATGCCAACTGGTGCCTCTCCCACGTTCCGTCCGAGGATGAGGCTCAGCGATCGACGTTCGTCGCCCCCGAAGTCCGTAAAGGCGAGCCGGGCGAGCCGTCGACCGACGTGTATGCCGTCGCGGCCATCGTCTACTACGCGCTGACCGGAGCCGTACCGGCGGCCGACTCGCCGCCGCCGCCGCGGTCGTTGCGCCCCGCGATCCCCCAGGCGGTCGAGCGCGTGATCCTGCGCGGCCTGCGGCCGGAGCCGCGGCAGCGCTATTTCACCGCGACGGAGATGCTCGAGGATTTCGTGGCCGACGCGGGCGTGTTTCACGAGCCGGCCGTCGCGCCGGCCACCATGGAGAAGGATTTCGAGCGCCGGCTGCGCCGCGCGCTGGGCGACGATTACGAGCTGCTGAACGAAATCGGCTCGGGAGGATTCGGCCGCGTCTACCGCGCGCGCGACCTGGGGCTCGAGCGTGAGGTCGCGATCAAGGTGTTGCATCCCCAGCTCACGGCGGACCCGGGGGTCATGGAGCGGTTCCGGCGCGAGGCGCAGCTCGCCGCACGACTGCGCCACCCCAACATCGTGAGCGTCTATGACATTCAGAGCCGCGCCGGACTGCAGTGGTACGTCATGGAATTCGTGCCGGGCGCAAACGTCGCGCAGCTCGTGAAGAAGGAAGGGCCGTTCCCGATTCAGAAGACGACGCGGCTGCTGTTCGAAGCGCTGTCGGCGCTGGAGCACGCGCACGCACTGGGCCTCGTGCACCGCGACATCAAGCCGGAAAACATGCTGATCGAGCCGGACGGCCGGCTGCGTATCACGGACTTCGGCCTGGCGCTGGCGTTGCGCGGCGAGCGGTTCGCCGGCGCCACATCGCGCAGCGGCACCCCGCAGTTCGCGGCGCCCGAGCAGCTGCTCGGGGAGCGCGTCGAGCAGCGCGCCGATCTCTACTCGCTCGGCGTCGTCGCCTACTTCACGCTGCTCGGCCGCCCGCCGTTCGAGGGGACGACGCCCGAAGCGATTCTCGCCAAGCAGACCGTAGACGCCCTGCCCTCGCTGCGCGAGGCACGGCCCGACGTGTCCCGCGAGTTCGAAGAGGTGCTGCGGCACACGGTCGTGTGCGACCCGTCGCAGCGCTACCCGACGGCGGGAGCGCTGCGCCAAGCCCTGGAGCAGGTGACCCGAGGGATCGTGAAGCGGTTCCTGGGGTGGCTGACGGTGAGCTGAGCAGCTATACATTCAGACAGTGGAGGTCAGCTTATGCGACTCACTTTGGTCAGCTGCTGTGCGTGGATCCTGGCCGGTTGTGGCGGCCTGTCGGTGACGAATCAGACGGGCGGCGGTGGCAACAACGGCCCGCACGCGTCGCTGACGATCCAGGATTATTCGTATGCCCCTTCCCAAATTGCGGTTCAAGTCGGCACCAAAGTGACGTGGACCAACAAGGGCCCCAACTCCCATAGTGTGACCAGTGACTCGACGGGATTCGACAGCGGAGCGCTCGACGCGCCGATGGGAAATGGCTACGGCGGGATGACCACCGGCGGGCTGTTCCAGGTGACGTTCAACACCCCGGGGACCTACACGTATCACTGCATGTTTCACGCACAGATGCACGGCACGATCACCGTCCAATAGCTATCGCCAGCGGAAGATCTTCACCGCCACGACGAAACTGACGAGCCCCCAGGCGCAGACGATCGCGATCGCAGGACCCACGCGCGTGAGCGACGCGCCGTCGACCATAACGGCGCGCAACGCGTCATTCAACGCGGTGAGCGGCAACGCTTTTACGAACGGCTGCATCGCGTCGGGAAACCGGGCGTAGGAGAAGAACGTGCCCGACAGAATCCACATCGGCAACATCACGAGGTTCATCAATCCGGAGACGGCCTCGACCGTCTTCGCCCGGCTCGCCACGAGCAGTCCCAATCCCGAGAACGAGAACGCCCCGAGCAGCACGACCGTCGCGAGCCCGAGCAGCGTGCCGTGCACGCCGACGTGGAACACCCACCACCCGAACCCGATCAACGCACCGACCTCGAGCACGAGAAACACGAGCCGCGACAGGATATAACTGAGCAGGTATTCGCTCTTCTTCATCGGGGTCGCGAGGAAGCGCTTCAACAGGCCCTTGGTCCTCGCCTGCACGACCGAGAACCCGACGCCCCACAATCCGCTGCCCATCAGGTTCATCCCCAGGAGCCCCGGGATCAGGAAGTCGATGTAGCGCGATCCCAGCTCGACGACGCGATCGTCCTGGACCACGACCGGATCGGTCCGTCCGTAGGAGCGCTGCAACGCCGCGTCGACCTCGAGCCGGGCCAGGTGACTCTCTGTCCGCGTCGAATCGTAGCGATAGGTGAGCGGCGTCCCGGGAATCACGAGCAGCGCGATCCGGCCGGTCCGCAGTGCGGCGCGCGCCTCGCTGCTGTCGAGTACCGCGGCCGCGAGGCCCGGGGCGGCGTCGAGCACCCGCGCCGCGGCGCTGTCCCCCGCCCCGCGCGCCACACCGACGCGCAGCTCGCCCGGCCCGCGATTCTTGAACGCGATGCCGAGGGCGAAGGCGAGCACGATGGGGAAACCGAACACCCAGAAGATCGCCTCGGGCTCGCGATAGAATCCGCGCACCCAGGCGAGCGTTAGCTGAACCAGCGAGTGCCGTTCCAACTTGCGTGGCGGCATTACCGGCCCCCGGGACGTGCCGGGTGGTTGGAACGGCACGAGCGGTCATTCATCGCGGATATGACGGCCGGTGAGCGACACGAACACGTCCTCCAGCGAGGCGTGATGCGTCGTCAGCGACGCGAGATGGCGGCCGCGCCGCTCCAGCAGGGCCATCATGGCGGGAAGCGCCTCGTGCAGTTCGGCGACGGTGAGCGCGTAGACCCCGTCCCGCTGCCGCAGCGCCTGCACGCCGGGCAGCGACCCCAGCTCGCTCTCGAGGCCGGCTCCGGATTCGGCCAGCGTGAATTCCACCACATGCTCGGCGCCGAGGCTCGCGATCAGCTCGCGCGGGCTGCCGAGCGCGATCACCTTGCCGTGATCGAGAATGGCGACGCGGTCGCACAAGCGCTCCGCCTCTTCCATGTAGTGCGTGGTGAGCAGCACCGTGTTGCCGTGCGCGCGGAAGGCTTCGACCACCTGCCACAGCTGGCGCCGCGACTGCGGATCGAGACCCGTCGTCGGCTCGTCGAGAAACAACAGCTCCGGCCGATTCACGAGGGCGCAGGCGACGGCGAGCCGCTGTTTCTGTCCCCCCGAGAGCTTGCTGTACCACGCCCGGCGCTTCTCGCCCAGCTCCACCAGCGCCAGGACGTCCTCCAGGCCTTGCGCCTCGCGGTAGAAGCTCGCGAAGAGGCGAATCGTTTCTTCTACGGAGAGTTTTTCGGGGAGCTTCGTCTCCTGCAACTGGATGCCGAGACGCTCCCGCAGCTGCCGGTCCCGAGCGCCCCCGGTCCAGGACTGCCCCAGCACCTCGACCGTGCCGCTGTCGGATGGCGTCAGCCCCTCGAGGATTTCGACGGTCGTCGTCTTCCCCGCCCCGTTCGGGCCCAACAGACCGAAGCACTCACCGGCCTGGACCACGAGGTCCAGCCCGGCAACCGCGGTGACGTCGCCGTAGCGCTTGACCAGTCCTGCGCAGCGCACCGCGGGGGGGCGCGGTGCTGCGGTCACTGCCCGTCCTTCTTGTCCTCGGGGGTCTGCGCCTGCTGCAGGGCGCGGTCGAGCTGGAACGTGAGGCTGGCGACGCCGTCCTTCAGCCCCCGGATCTTCATCAGGAGGCCCGTCGAGCGGCTGGCCATCGTGGCCAACCCACCCGCGAGGTCCGGCACGGTGCCGACATTCGCACCGGCCGCCCGTATCCGCATGCGGAACATCTCCCGCGAGATTCGGGCGCAGATTTCCTGGAGGAACTGCGGGCGGGCCGCGCGGTTCGCCTCCAGGTCCGAGATCAGTTTCTTGACCTGACTGACCGTCTTCAGGAACCCGGTGATCTGCTCGACGCGCTGCATCTGAATGGGAGTCAGCTTGGATTCAGCCATGGGAGGGAAGATATTGCGTATCCCGGGCCATGTAGTAGGATTGGAGAGGGTGGTGTGGGAGTAGCGGCACATGTACGTGGTGATGCGGCGTCCGTCCCTTCAATGGCGCGCACCAAGTATAGTGCGGCACCCCACACCACTTTTTTCGTTTCTCTCCTTACTCCATGCCGTGCGCTCGGTGGGGCTCGACGCCGCCGGGGCGTAACGAGACGAACACGGCGGCTCCCAGCGGCAATCGACTCCCATAGGCATCGCGCAACGCCGCAGGCACCATGTTGACGGTGCCGCGCGCTCCCGCGGCGAGGACCATCCCCGCCGCAGCCCGGAGCGTGCGGGCGTAGCCGCCGGAGATTTCGCCGAGATCGTACACGGCGGCAGTCGATGGAAGTGCGAGGTCGAGGCCTGATTTCTGGACGTATTCGACCCTGCCGAATACGGTGTTCGCGCGATCCAGGTCGACACTGCCTTCGAGCAGCGCGCTGTTCGACCATTGGCTCGCTCCCGTGACGACGTTCGCCCCGTAAATCGCAGCGCCCGACCAGCGGTGCTTGCCGGTGCTCCCCGTGGCCAGCAGCGCCGCGCCGAGCCGGTGCAGCGATGTCCCGGGCTCCAGGGCCTCGGGACTCTTGAGGTACCCGTACCAGGCACTCACGCTCACACCGGACCCGGAGTTGACGATCGCCCGCCCCGAGTACGAATCGAGCCGGCGACCGCGGTAGTCGAAGTCGGTGCGATCTTCGTCCGGCTCGCGGCCGTTGAACAGCGACCCCTCGAGCTTGACCGCACGCGTGTAGATGCCGGCCGTCGCAACGCCGTAGGTGACGTGGGTACCGTCCTGCCAGTGGTGGCTGATCGGAGCGAGCGGATCCCATGTCGCGGAGGGGCGATGGGGAAATGCGGGCGGCCCGAGCGCCGGCTCTCCTGCCGGGGCGAGATACAGCGACATAGCCGCCGTCCGGCTGATTGCCCGGTCGTATAGCAGCGCCGTCTCCATAAAGAGGTCGTGGGGATGCTGCCGGTCGTGCAGCGCGACGCCGTAATTCAACTCCCCCGACTGCAACAACAGCGAATAGCCACCACTCCCCACGGTCGCCGGCTCGGCGCTGAGCATCACGCGCAGCTCGAACCGCCCGCCAACGACCTCATGCGCGAGCGA
>DATLVL010000407.1:0-9725 GCA_035577525.1 Gemmatimonadales bacterium
GCAAGATCGGCATGATCCTGCTCATCGGGCTCGTGACCAAGAACTCGATCTTGCTCGTGGAATACTCGAACCAATTGAAGGCTAGGGGATTGTCCACCGTGGAGGCAGTCATCGAAGCCGGGCGCATTCGCCTGCGCCCCATTCTCATGACTTCGGTTGCCACGATCATGGGTGCGCTGCCGGTGGCCTACGGGCTCGGAGCCGGCTCCACGTCGCGGCGCCCGCTCGGCTACGCGATCGTGGGCGGCATTTTCTTCTCCACCGCGCTCACCCTGTTCGTGGTGCCGGTTGCGTACACGCTGCTCGATCGGCTGCGCGCGCGCGAAGCGCAAGACTTGAAGGCTCTCGAGCCGCTGGAGGCGAAGTGATCCTCCCGCTTCTGGCGGTCCTTCAGGCTTCGTCTGCCCAGGCGCCGGCTGTCCAGGACACGATGCCGGTCGTGACGCTCGCGGATGCGTTGCAGCGTGCCGCGCGGCTCGACCCCAACTACGTCTCGGCGGCGGGGCAGGTGGACATCGCGGAATGGTCGCGTCGCGCGGCCTTCGCGGTGTTCATCGTGCCGGCGGTCACGCTCTCGACCACGGCGACGCGCACGGAGGGGAAGTTTTTCACTCCGTTCGGAACCTTCACGCCGCGGCTGAACTCCGTCTCCGCGCAGGTCGATGCCCGGATCGACCTGTTCACGGGTGGTTCGAAGTTCGCGGGGTTGCGCACGTCCGCCGGTCAGCTCGAGAGCGCCCGCGCCGGAGAGCTGCAGGCGCGCCTCACGAGCGCGATGTTTACCGAGGCCGATTATTACGCGGTGCTCACCGAAAAGGCGCTGCTGCGCGTCGCAGAGGATCAGGAGCAGCGCGCCCAGCAGCAGTTCACCGTCGCGCGCGCTCGCGTCACCTCGGGTGCCGCGGTGCAGACCGATTCGCTGCAGCTCGCGCTCGGGCTGACGCAGGCTCGCGTAGTGTTGTTGCAACAGCAAGCCGCGCTGCGGGCCGCGCAGCTGCAGCTGGGACGCCGCGTGGGCCTCGAAACTGCCGCCGACGCCGCCCCGGATCCCTCCGACAGCATGGCGCCGGTATTGCCGTTTCCCGTGCAGGACGCCGTCGCGCGCGCACTGGCTCAGGGTCCGACCTGGCGGATCGCGCGGGGCAACGAGCGCGCCACCAGTGGGCTGCTCTGGACGCGTCGCGCCCAGTACTTGCCGCGCGCCTCGCTCGACTACACCAAGTCGGCGAACGACACGAAGTTCTTCCCCTCGGCGTCGAATTTGTCGTCTCTATCGCTCACGGTCAGCCTGCCATTGTGGGACAACGGCCAGCGGGAAATTCAGGTGTCGCAGGCCCGGGTCAACCACGAGGTCGCCCAGGCGATTCGCGACGATCTCGAACGGGGAGCCTGGCACGACGTCACGGCCGCCTACGACGCCTACGAAACCAATCGGGCGACGATCGATCTCGATCGCTATGCGGTCGTCGTGGCGCGCGAGAACAACCGGGTGCAGGAGACCAGATACCGTGCCGGGGCGACGACCATCCTCGACCTCCTGACCGCCCAGAATCGGCTCTTTCAGGCCGAAGCCGATCTCGTCCAGGCGATGTACAATACGCGGCTCGCACGGGCGGGCCTCGAAGTGATACTCGGCGAGCGAATCAATTTCCAACAGGGAACCCAGTGAGCAATCGCAACGCAGTGCGGGTCGGGGTGATCGCCGCGGTGAGTGTGCTCGTAGCGATCGGCTGCAGCAAGAAGAGCGCCGGAGGCCGCGCCGCCCAGGGGGGTGGGGGAATGCCGCCCGGGATGCCTGTCGAAGTGGCGGTCGCCCGCACCGACACGGTGCGCGACGAAGTCGCGGCGACCGGTCAGATCGAGGCGATTCAGTCGATCGAGCTGCGCCCCGAGGTCGAGGGCCGCATCGTCGGCATCCTGATCCGGGAAGGGCAGGTCGTCGCCGCCGGCACGCCGCTGTTCCAGATCGACTCGACCGAGCTTGGCGCGCAGGTGGCGCAGCTCGAGGCGCAACGCGACCTTGCGAACCAGGACCTGGCGCGCACCAAGGACCTGATCGCGCAGAACGCCGCGTCGACGCAGGACCTGCAACACGCCGAGGCGAACGCGCGCAGCACGGACGCGCAATACCGGGTTCTGAGCACGCGTCTCGCGCGCACGACGGTGCGCGCGCCGTTCAGCGGTATCGTGGGCCAGCGCTTCGTCAGCCAGGGCGACTACGTCAACAACACGACGAAACTCGTCACCCTGCAGACCGTGAGCCCCATGCGGGCGACGTTCAACGTGCCGGAGAAGTACGCGCAGTCGTTGAAGCGCGGCCAGGAGGTGACCTTCCAGGTCGCGGCGATCCAGAACCGTGGCTTCGTCGGTGAAGTGGACTTCGTCGACCCAGTCGTGTCGCTGCCGGGGCGCACCATTCTCGTGAAGGCCCACGTCCCCAATCCGCAGCGCCTGTTGCAGCCGGGGATGTTCATCGAAGCGCACCTCGTGACTGCCGTGCGATCGAAGGCGGTGGTCGTTCCCGAGGACGCAGTAGTCCCCGTCCAGGGCGCCACCTTTGTGTGGGTGGTGCAGGAAGGGAAGGCGACGCAGCGGCAGGTGGGCATCGGCGTGAGAACTCCCGGATACGTGGAGATCAGGAGCGGCGTCGACGCGGGGGAGCAAGTGGTCGTTGGGGGACTCGAGTCGCTCTTCCCGGGCGCGCCAGTGATGGCCAGGGTCGTCGACCGCACCCCCAAACCGGCGCCGACGGAGCACTGAGCAAGCACCTCCTCCTCGCGGCCCTACTGAGCGTGTGTGCCGGCGCCGCCGGCGCCGCGCAGGCACCGCTCGAGGAACAGCTCGGGTTTCCGCGCGGCAGCCGCTGTCTCATTCTCCATTTCGACGATCTCGGGATTGCCGGTCCCGAAGACTGGAGCGCGTGGGCGGCCCGCGACTCCGGTCTCGTCGTTTCGGCGAGCGTGATTGTCCCGGGGCCGAAGCTCCAGGAGGTCGCCGCGTTCGCCCGGGCCCACCCGGACTTCGATCTCGGCATTCACCTCGCGCTGACCAGCGAGTGGGCCGGCAACCGCTGGGGTCCGATCGCCCCGCCCGAGAGCGTGGCGACGCTGATCGACGGCGACAGTCTGCTGCGTCTCGGCTGGGATGACACGACCACCGTCCGCTGGCAGGACGTGGAGCGCGAGCTGCGCGCCCAGATCGCCGCCGCCCGCGCCGCCGGGATCCGCCCCACTCACCTCGACGTGCACGAGTACGTCCTGTTCTCGCGCGGCCCGGTGCTGTTCGAGATCCTGCGCCGCGTGGCGCAATCGGAGGGATTGCCGTTCTTGAGCGCCGCGGAGTGGGTGGCCGGGCGCAGCGTCGAGCGCCGCTTCCCGCGTGGTCCCCTGGTCCTCGCCCGGGTCGTCGCGATCGCGCCCGACGTACCGCCCGCCGGCTGGACGGCATACTATGAAGCACAGATCCGCGCGTTGCCCCCCGGGGTGTCAGAGCTGATTCTCCATCCCGCAGCCGATTCGGCGCGCATGAAGGCGTTGACGGGGGAGCGCGTCAATTGGGGTGCCGCCTGGCGCGCCCGGGATTGGGCCTTCGTCGCGAGCCCGCGTTTCCGCCGCCTGCTCGCGGACGAGCACATCCACCTCGTGACGTGGCGGCAGATCGACTCCGCCCTCGTGAAGGAACGACCATGACCCGAGCGCTGATCGCCCGGCCGGGCACCGATGAATACGCGCCGTATTACGGCACCTACATCGGCAAGGTCCCCGATGGCGACCTCCACTCGATGCTGTCGTCGCAGCTCGCCGAGTCGCTGGCGCTGATCCGGTCCATCCCGGAATCGCGCGGCGGGCACCGCTACGCTCCCGACAAGTGGAGCATCAGGGAAGTGCTCGGCCACCTTGCCGACAGCGAGCGGATCTTTTCCTATCGCGCGTTGCGCATCGCGCGCGGCGACGCAACGCCGCTCCCTGGCTTCGAACAGAACGACTACGTCCCCGTGGGCGGCTTCGACGCCCGCACATTGCGCGATCTCGCCGACGAGCTCGCCGCCATCCGTCAGGCGACCATCCATCTCTTCGCGCATCTCGACCCTGCGGCGCTCGAGCGCCGTGGCACAGCGAGCGGCAAAGCGGTTTCGGTGCGCGCGCTGGCCTATATCATCGCCGGTCACGAACTGCATCACGTGGGCATCCTCAAGACCCGCTACCTGAGCTAGCCATGCGCACCTGCGCGCTCGGCCCCGGTGCCCCCGACGTTTCCGTCGTCGGCCTGGGCGGGATGCACCTCTCGATCGCCGGCCGTCCCGACGAGGCGACGGCGCTGCGCGTGATTCACACCGCGCTCGACGCCGGCGCCACCATCCTTGATACCGCCGACGTCTATTGTCTGGACGATGCCGACTTGGGTCACAATGAGCGGCTCATGGCCAAGGCGCTGCGCACCTGGGGCGGACGCCGCGACGCGATCGTCGTCGCCACCAAGGGCGGCATGACCCGGCCGGGGGGGCGCTGGGAGCGCAACGGACGGCCCGAGCATCTGCGGCGTGCCTGCGACCGGTCGCTCAAGGCATTGGAGACCGAGCGCATCGACCTGTATCAGCTGCACGCTCCCGATCCCGAGGTTCCATTCACGGAGAGCGTCGGCGCCCTGGTGGAGCTGCAGCGCGCGGGGAAGATCCGCTGGATCGGCGTGTCCAACGTCACCGTCGCGGACATCGAGGCCGCGGCGCGGCTCACGCCGTTCGTGGCGGTGCAGAACCGGCTCAACCCGTTCTTCCGGGAAGCGCTGTCGGGTGGTGTCGTGGCGGAGTGCGCGCGCCGCGGCCTCGGTTTCCTGGCTTACAGCCCGGTGGGCGGAGGACGCCTCAACAAGAAGCTGCCCGACCACCCGGTGCTGCAGCCGATCGCCCGGCGCCACGATATCTCACCACACGCGGTGGTGATCGCCTGGGTGCTGGCGCAGGGAGACACCGTGATCGCCATTCCCTCGTCCCGCACCACCGCGCACGCAGCGGATTCCCTCACCGCGACCGACGTGCAGTTGTCCGCTGCCGAGCTCGCCGCCATCGATGCTGCGGAGTTCTCGCGGAGCTGACGGATCACGAACGCCTTGTTCGAGCGTTTCCCCGGACTACGCGGCCGCGTACCGTGGGTCGCCATCGCCGCCACGCCAACGCCGGTCACCGAGCTGCCGGCGCCCGCGGGCTTCGGCGGCCGGCTGTTCGCCAAACGTGACGATCTCACCTCGCCGCTGTATGGCGGCAACAAAGTGCGAAAATTCGAGTACCTCCTGGCCGACGCCGAGCGGGCCGGGGCGCAGACGCTCGTCACGCTGGGGGGAATCGGCTCGAACCAATGTCTCGCCGCGACGCTGCACGGCCGCGCGCGCGGGCACGGCGTCGAGCTGTCGCTGATGCGGCAACCCGTCACGGACGGTGTGCGCCGCGCCCTGGCCGGGATGGTGGCGGCCGGCGCCCGGATTCGCTACGCCGATTCGATGCTCGGCGCGTTGCGCAACGAGCGCCGGGCGATGCGCGACAGGCGAAGGGCCGGCGAGCATCCCTACCACATCCCCTTCGGCGCGACCAACGCACTGGGTGCACTCGGGTACGTGGCGGCCGCGCTCGAGCTCGCCGAGCAGGTGCGGGCGGGGACATGTCCCGAACCCGATGTGCAGCTGGTTGCCGCAGGAACGTGTGGCACCGCGGCGGGGTTGTTGGTCGGCACGCGACTCGCGGGGTTGAACAGCAAACTCGTCGCGGTGGGTGTCGTCCATCGTTCGCTCCTGACCCGTGCGCTGATCCTGTGGTACGCCAACCGGACCGCGGCGCTGTTGTCGCGCCATGATGCGTCCGTGCCGCGACTGCGCTTCGGAAGCGGGGACGTCACCATCGCGGGAGACCAGTTGGGCCCCGGCTACGGCCACGCGACGGCTGCTGCTCGCCGCGCCGTCGATTGGGCTCAGCCATATCTGACGCTCGAAACGACCTACACCGGGAAAACGCTCGCGACGTTGCTGGAACCACACGCCCAGTTCGCGGGTGCACGGGTAGTGCTATTCTGGAATACGCAGAATTCGTCGCCCTTCCCGATTGCCGCCGGCACGGATCACCTTCCAGAGCGGTTGCGCGAAGTGCTCACCAGGTCCTGAGAGGAGCAATCATGTCGTTGCGTCGTGTGCTCATCGTTCTCGTCGTTGCCGGCGCCGCTGCCGGTTCGCTCGCGGCGCAGGCCACGACCGCGGCCATTACCGCCCAGGACCTGCGACGGCGCCTCTTCGCCCTCGCCGATGACTCGATGGGCGGCCGGCGGTCGGGATCGATCGGGGACTTCAAAGCGGCCGAGTACGTTGCCGTGGAATTCCGGCGCCTCGGCCTCCAGCCCGCCGGCGAAGAGGGCACCTGGTTTCAGACGGTGCCGTTCTTCTTCGCCCAGCCGGCCGGAACGGCGCTCTCGGTCGGTGATGCGTCGTTGACCTGGGGGAAGGACTTCGTCCTCGCCGGCCGTCCTCTGCCGCTCGTGCAGCTGCGCGGCGCCACGGCGGTATACGGCGGCGTCGTATCGGATTCAACGACGTGGCTGCCCGCGGGACAAGCGGGTGGAAGGGTGGTCGTGCTGGACGTCCGGCCCGGCGCCGACGGCAAGCGGCAGCTGGTGCGCGGGCTGACCCGGATCGCCTCCAACGCGCGCTTCAGCGGAGCGGCGGTGGTGGCCTTCGTCGAGATGGATCTGCTCGCTCCCGAAGTACTGTACCTGATCGCGGGGGAACGCCTCACGGCCGACACGTCGCGCGCATCGGGACAGCCGGCCATGGCGTTGATCACGCCGCGCGCCGCGGAGCTGCTGCTCGGTGCGTCTCCCCAGCGGCTAGCGGCGGGTGCCGCCGGCCGGCCGGTGCAGGGGGACTTCGGCGTGAAATTCGCGCCGGTGCCCTACCCTGCCCGCAATGTCGTCGGCGTGCTGCCGGGCAGCGATCGCGCGTTGCGCGGCGAATACGTCGCCCTGAGCGCCCACAACGACCACGTCGGCTTCGATCACCAGGCACTCGATCACGACTCGGTGCGGGCCTACAACCGCGTCATCCGGCCGATGGGCGCCGATTCCCCCGACCATCCGGCGTCGGCCGGGGAGCAGGCCCGCGTCACGCAGATCCTCGACTCGCTGCGCCGTATGAACCCGGCGCGGCGCGACTCGATCCGCAACGGCGCCGACGATGACGGCTCGGGAACCGTCGCGATCCTCGAAATCGCCGAGGCGCTGGCGGCAAGTCCCGCGGCGCAGCGGCCCAAACGCTCGCTGCTCTTCATCTCGCATACCGGTGAAGAAGAGGGCCTCGTGGGGTCGGCGTGGTTCACCGACCATGCGACGGTCCCGGTCGACTCGATCGTCGCTGAATTCGACGAGGACATGGTGGGGCGGGGCACTGCCAGCGACCTTCCGGACGGCGGCCCCGGCTACCTGGAAGTCATCGGATCCAAACGGCTCTCCGTGGAGTTCGGCGCCCTGCTCGAAGCGGCGAACGCCGCGCAGCCGCAGCCGTTCACGTTCAACTACGCATACGATGTCCCGGGGCATCCACTGCAGTACTACTGCCGCGCCGATCACTACAGCTATGCCCGCTACGGCATCCCCAGCGTTTCGCTGTCGCGCGGCGAGCACCTCGACTATCACCAGATCACCGACGAGGCCCAGTACATCGATTACGAGGACCTCGCCCGTGTGGCGACGCTGGTCCGCGACGCCGCGGTCCGCGTGGCGAACCTCGACCACCGGCCCAAGCTCGACCAGAAGAAAGGCGATCCCCACGCCCCGTGCGTGCAATGACGCGTATCGCCATCACACGCGGCGTGAGCCCCGCCATCGAGCACTGCGAGCTGGTGCACCAGCAGCGGAGTGCGATCGACGTCGCACTCGCCAGGCGCCAGCATCGGCTGTACGAGGAGGCGCTTGCGGGGCTCGGCTGTCGGGTGGAGGCGCTGCCTCCTGATCCCGAGCTGGCGGATTCCGTGTTTGTCGAGGACGCCGCCATCGTGCTCGACGAAGTAGCGGTCATCACCCGCCCCGGCGCCGAGTCGCGCCGACCAGAAACGGCTGCCATTGCACGGGCCCTCGCTCCGTATCGCCCCCTCGTGTCGATCGCCCCCCCCGCAACGCTCGATGGCGGGGATGTGTTGCGAATCGGACGAACGCTATATGTCGGACTCAGCGGTCGCTCCAACCAGGCCGCGATCGACCAGTTGAGCCGCGCGCTCGCCCCCTTTGGTTACGCGGTGCGCGGCGTCGCGGTGCAGGGATGCCTGCATCTCAAATCGGCAGTGACTGCGGTGGACGACGACTCCGTCCTGGTCAACCCCGACTGGGTGGATCCGGAGGCCTTCACCGGTACGCGTCCTATCGAGATCGATCCACGAGAGCGCGGGGCCGCTAACGTCCTGCGTATCGGGGAGCGGGTCATCTATCCCGCGTCGTTCCCAGCCACGCGGCGCCGCCTGGCGTCGGCCGGCGTCGATGTGGTCGAGGTCGACGTGTCGGAGCTCCAGAAAGCGGAGGGTGCGGTGACCTGTTGCAGTCTCGTGTTCGAGGTCCAGTCGTGAGCGGCGGCGATCCCCGCTCCCGACTCTTCCCGCCGGTCTTCATGGTCGCCGGGGTGCTGATCGGTGTCGGATTGCAGGCGCTCCGGCCGCTGCCGTTCGTCCCCCGAACCGCGGGGTATTGGATCGGAGGCTGTGTGATGGCCGGCGCACTGGCTCTGGGCGTCTGGGCGGTGTTGACGTTTCGACGTGCCGGGACGACGCCCGATCCGCACGGGGACGTCACGGCTTTCGTGATCTCCGGGCCGTTCACCTTCAGCCGCAATCCGATGTATGTGACGAATGTGGCATTCCAGATCGGCGCTGCGTTGCTGCTCGACAACGCCTGGATCCTGATGCTCGCTCCCGTGACCTGGCTGCTGCTGGACCGCATCATCATCGCGGGCGAAGAGCACTACCTCGCTGACAAGTATGGGGCGACGTACGAGGCGTATCGCGGGCAGGTGCGTCGGTGGCTGTGAGCGGGCGCGCCGGCGTCGTGTTGCTGGGCGCGCTGCTCGCCTGCAGCGGCTCGACCAACCCGGCGCCTCCCTCCCGCACCTACCGCATGGGATTCTCGGCGATTCCGCCACGCAACGACCTCGCGACGGCGCTGCAGGGTCTCACCATCTGGACCTCGGGCCACGCCGATGCGGCGATCATGCACGTGTCGGTGCCGTACGCCGCGCTGCTCAACGGGATTTCGGTCCACCAGGAAGTCGACTCCAATGAGCTCGGCCTGGCGAACTACTACCACGCGAGGGGACTGCCGCTGTTCCTCACCGTCGACGTGACGAACGGACTCGACCGTGCCGCGGAGGACCCGGTTCTCGTTTCGCTGGGGCGTAGCATCACCGATACAGCGATTCAGCATCTGTACATCGATTATGTCCTGACGCTCGACACCATCCTGCACCCGTCCTACCTGGGCCTCGCCGCCGAGACCAACTTGATTCGCGCGGCGGCCCCGGATTCGGTCTACCAGGCCATGGTCGCGATGACCAACGCCGCGGCCACGCGGCTGCACGGCCTCCCGAGCGCGCCGCCACTGTACGTGAGCGTGCAGGTCGAAGTGGCGTGGGGCGCGCTGCAACACACGGCGTACGTCGGCATCGCGCAGGATTTCGCCGACTTTCCCTTCGTCGATGCGATCGGCTTG
>DATLVL010000408.1:0-6118 GCA_035577525.1 Gemmatimonadales bacterium
TGAACGCCCGGCGTGCTTCACTGCGCTGGTGATAGACGGGGACGACGGGCGTCACGATCTCCCTGATTCGCCGCCCGGGACAGCGGAGAGGGCCCGCACCATTTCCGCCGCGCGCCGCAGCACGCCGCGGGCGTTGTCGTAGGAAATCGTATCGAGCGCGCTCTCGGCCGCATGCCAGGCGCACTCGGTGATTCCCTCTTCCTCCTGCGGGACAGGCTCGCCGGCGCGCGATTCGAAGAGAAAGAAATGGCAGTATTTGTGGATCGTCTTGCCGCGGAAGCGGAAATACCAGTCGATCACGCGGATCGGCCCGTGCAGGGTGAGGTCCACGAGCCCCGTTTCTTCAGCGACTTCGCGGCGCGCGGCGTCGGCGGGCGGCTCGCCGCCTTCCAGGTGACCCTTGGGAAACCCCCAGTTGCGGTAGGAGTCGCGGATCAGCAGGTAGACCACCTGGCCCTCGGCGCCGCGCCGGAAGACGACGCCGCCGGCGCTGGTCTCGCGCTCCGCCCGTGGTTGGCGGCGCTTCATAAACGCGGAACGTGGAAGCCGGAACGCGGAACAGGTCGTCCGACCCTCGTCTTGGTGCTCCGCGTTCCGCGTTCCGCGTTCCGCATTCTTATCAAAATACGCTGAACGAGAAGTATTTGCGGGGGTTCGCCTGGATGTCCGACAAGAGCTGCCGCAGCTGGATCATGGTGAGCGTCGTCTCCCGATACAACGCGGAGTCGGCCACCAGGAGCCCGAGCGTGCCGCTGCGATTGGCGATGCGCGACAGCACCGTGTCGGCGGCCACCAGCGAGTGGACCAGGCTCTCCTGGTTCTTGTGGGCCGCGCCGATCAGGTCGCGCACGTCCTGCGAGGTAGCCCGCACGTCCTGGCTTGCCGCCGCCGCGTTGTTGAGAATCGTGGCGAGCTGACCCTGGTTGGTGGCGGTGTCGATCCGCCCCAGCGTCCCCTCGAGGGTGCTGGACGCCCGCGCCAGGGCGTCGGATCCCTTGCCGAGGTTCGTCCCCACGCGCCCGATGACGTCGGCCTGCTCGTTGGTGACGCGCGCCATGCGGTCGGCGATCTCGCCGAAGTCCCGCAGCGAGCGGCGCAGCTCGGCTACCGCCTCCGAGTCGAACGCGCTCTGCACGCGGTTGGCGACGGAGGCGATGTCGCCGGCGATGCGGCTCGCCTGGGCGGTGAGCTGGCCGATGTCCGGGAGCGTCGCCCCCGGCCAGCGTCCGCCGCCCAGCGCCTGCGCCTCGGTCAACGCCGTGCGCACGTTGGGGTCCGAAAGCGGCTGATCCATCGAGATCAGCGTCGCCGCCCACTCTCCGAACAGCGACGCGGACGCGGCGATCACCGCCGGGTGCTGCGGCAGGGTGACGCCGGCCGAGATCTTGAGATCGGTCTCCACCCAGTTGCCCTGGGCGAGGCGGATCGCCTGGACCTGGCCCACCCGCACGCCGCGCAGCACCACCGGATTCCCCGCCCCAAGTCCGCCGACGGTGCGGAACCGCGCCGTGTAGACCTTCTCCGTCCCGCCGAGATGGGCGCCGGAAAGCCACAGGGCGCCGCCGACCACCGCCGTCGCGGCCGCGATCACCACGAGCCCGACGGCCAATTCGTTCTGGCGTCTCACGCTGGCCGTCCTTCGATGAACTGTCGCACGATTGGATCGGAGCTGCCTTGAATCTCCGCCACGCTGCCGACCTGCCGGACCCGGCCTTCGTACAGCATCGCGATGCGGTCTCCCACCGTATAGGCGCTGCGCATGTCGTGAGTGACGACGATTCCCGTCACGCCGAGCTGCTCCTGGGTGCGGACCATCAGCTGGTCCATGACCGCCGAGGTGACGGGGTCGAGTCCCGTCGTCGGCTCGTCATATAAGATGTAGCGTGGCCGCAGCGCGATGGCGCGGGCGATGCCGACGCGCTTGCGCATCCCGCCGGACAGCTCGGCGGGGTAGCGGGACCCGGTGTCCGGGAGGTCGACGAGCCGCAGGGCATCCTGCACCCGGGTCGTGATCTCGCGCTCCGGCAGCCGCCGGCGCACCAGTCCCAGCGCGACGTTCTCCTCCACGGTGAGCGAATCGAACAGGGCGGCGAACTGGAATACATACCCGACCTCGCCGCGCAGCGCGGTGAGCCCCGCCCGGTCGAGCTGCGACACGGCGCGTCCGTCAACGATGACGTCCCCGCCATCGGGCGGCAACAGCCCCACCACGTGCTTCAGGGCGACGCTCTTGCCGGCGCCGGAGAAGCCGATGATCACCATCGTCTCTCCGTCCTCGACGTCGAGGGTGAAGCCGTCGAGCACGGGTCGGCCGTTGAACGCCTTGCGCAAGTCCCGGAACTGGATCACAACAGCACCACCGCCCAGAAGGCGTCGAGCGCGAGGATCAGCATCGCCGAGAACACGACCGCCCGCATCGTACTGCGTCCCACCCCTTCGGCGCCGCCCCAGGTGTCGAGGCCGAGCCGGCACCCTACCAGCGTGATCGTCATCCCGAACGACGCGCTCTTGGCGAGCCCGAACCAGGTGTCCTTGAACTGATAGAGCAGCTTCAGCCCCTTCACGAATTCGGGGGTGGAGAGGTGGATCAAGCTGAGGCTGGTGAGCCATCCCGTGATGATGCCGACGACGATGCCGAGGGCGACGACCAGCGGCACCATCACCGTCCCCGCGAGCACGCGCGGCATGACGAGATATGCCATGGGGTCGTAGGCGAGCGTCTCGAGCGCGTCGACCTGCTCCGTCACCCGCATCGTGCCAAGCTCGGCGGCAACGCTGGCACCGACGCGCCCCGAGAGCGCTAGGCCCGTCAGCACGGGGCCGAGCTCGAGCATCATCGACTTGGCGACGACGGTGCCGACGATGTAGAGCGGGACGGTGCCGGTGAACGTGTAGGAGGCCTGCAGCGCCAGCACGACGCCGGTGAAGGCGGCGATGAACATGGCGACCGGAAGGGAATCGACCCCGATCTTGCGCATCTGGACGACCAGCGGGCCCCGCCAGGTGGCGACGTCGGGGACGGCCCGCACGAGATCCGCCAAGAAGTGGCCGAGCCGCCCCGCCGCGCGCACGCGGTCCAAGGCGTATCGGCCGACCCGGTCGATCACGTCTGTAAGCTAGCGTGGAGCAGAGGACGGGACAAAGACGAGGGGCCAGGTCTCCCTGGCCCCTCGTTCACTCAGGCGGCGAAGCTCGCCAACGCCTTTCCGACATCGCCTTCGCGGAGGCGCTTCAGAGCCCGGTCCCGCAGCTGCCGCACCCGCTCGCGCGTGACGCCGAGCATCCCGCCGATTTCCTCGAGCGTATGCTCGCGCCCGCCGTCGAGACCGAAGTAGAGCCGCAGCACCTTCGCGTCGCGTCGCTGCAGGGTGTTGAGCGCGCTTTCGATCTCGTCCGACAGGAACCGGTCCATCGCCTGATCTTCCGTATCGGGAAGATCCTCCGCGATGAACCGCTCGATGAGCGAGCGGTCGCCGTCGGGGTCGAGCGGCGCGTCGAGCCGGACGTCGCCGGTATTGAGCGCCGCCAGCGACTGCACCACCTCGAGCGACAGCTTGGTCGCGTCGGCGATCTCCTCTGGCGTCGGCTCGCGCCGTAGCGTCTGGCGCAGGTACTCCGCCGTGCGCACGATGCGGGAGAGATCGGCGGTGCGGTTCAGCGGCACCCGGACCGTGCGACCCTGGCGGGCCAGCGCGGCGAGGATCGCCTGGCGGATCCACCACACCGCGTACGAGATGAACTTCACGCCCTGGTCGGGATCGAACTTCCGGGCGGCGGTGAGCAGCCCGACGTTCCCCTCCCCGATCAAGTCGGTGAGGGGGAGACCCCGGTTTTGGTACTTCTTGGCGACGGAGATGACGAAGCGCAGGTTGCGCTTCACCAGCTCCTGCATGCACTCCTGGTCGCCCGCCCGGACCTTGCGGGCCAGGGCGATCTCTTCCTTTTGAGTGAGCAGCGGCGTCTTGCTCACCTCATGGAGGTACTGATCGAGGATGTCGCGCTCGTGCTCGGGCCCCAGGCCGGCGAGCAGGCCGCGGCGCCGCCCCCGCTTGCGACCGGGCTTCGCCCCGGTGGCGGCGGGCGCTTTGGCGACAGGCGCTTTGCCGCCAGACGCCTTGGCGCCAGGTGCCTTGGCGGCGGGGCGCTTGGGCGCCGGGCCGCGCTTGGCAGGCTGGGCGCGGGCCTGCTTGGACGCAGGCTTGGCGGCCGCCAGTGAGGTTTTGGTACGGCGCTTGGACTTGGTCATTGACAATGTGGGCTCGGGAACGCCGGTGATACCGCTCACCGCGCGAAAAGTTCATTTCCAACTTGACACTACCGGAACGCCCCGATAACATGCCGTGTTCCCGTCGGGAGGCATCCGCGGGGCGCCAATATAGCCCGGTCGTAGCTCGGTTGTTAGCGGGGGCGTAGCTCAGTTGGGAGAGCGCGTGAATGGCATTCACGAGGTCAGGGGTTCGATCCCCCTCGCCTCCACTGGTAAGGCTGGGGGACAGGGGACAGCGGCAGACGCACAGACGCCCAGTGGTGCACAGGGAACAGGGGCCAGGTTAGATTCGGGCGGGCGTTCGCGGGAATAGCTCAGTTGGTAGAGCACAACCTTGCCAAGGTTGGGGTCGCGGGTTCGAGTCCCGTTTCCCGCTCTCCACGGACGGATGCAGGACCACAAGCGACGCGGGGTGGAGCAGTCTGGTAGCTCGCCGGGCTCATAACCCGGAGGTCGTGGGTTCAAATCCCACCCCCGCTACTGAGAGAAAAATTGCGGATTGCGGATTGGCGATTGCGGAGTGTTCGCCGGCAGCGTTCAATCCGCAATCCGCGATCTACAATCCGCAATTGTTTCGGGCGGTTAGCTCAGCTGGTTAGAGCGCTACGTTGACATCGTAGAGGTCACTAGTTCGAATCTAGTACCGCCCACCTGTAGATTCCGGTTGGGATTGAGACGGACAGCCGCACAGTGAACGGGAGACGCCAAGCCGCCGAGCCGCCGAGTGGGTGCGAGGCGACAGGCGCTGGGACAGGCGATGGACGTGCCCGATCCCTCACTCCTTGGCGGCCACTCAGCGGCTCGGCGGCTCGGCGTCTTCTCGCACCTCGACGTATGGTGGCTCAGTTCAAGTCAGTTGATAGTCGCGCCCATAGCTCAACTGGATAGAGCGTCTGACTACGGATCAGAAGGCTGGGGGTTCGACTCCCTCTGGGCGCATGCAGAGAGATGGATTTGAGATTCGGGGCGTAGCGCAGTCCGGTTAGCGCGCCTGGTTCGGGACCAGGAGGTTGGAGGTTCAAATCCTCTCGCCCCGACTTGCAGGACCCCATTTGAAGCCCACCAGCCGTTGCGAAGTGCACCAAGGTGTGCGTTATCAAAGACACTTGCGGACTCCCCCGACCCGGAGCAGGTTAAAACGTTACCTCAACGGGAGTTCGGTATGAGATCTTCTTTGTCCGGCTTCACCCTTCGGTATTGCCCTCCGATCACTCGATGTAGCGCGCACGGCTGAGCCGAGTAGCAGCCACCGGTAGCGCACCGTTGACCCCCGCCGTCGGGTCAGCGGAGGGTGTGCTGCACGTCTTGTCTTGGCTCCGCCGTGCGGCGTACCCAGAGACATCGACCGTAGCTCAATCGCCACATTCTTGATTGAGGGCACACATGATTACCACGCGTTTACGTCGACTGTGCGGCTTCGCGGTGTTCGTCGCATACGCGAGCCTCGCTACGCCGTTGGCGGCGCAGCAGGGCTCCGTCGCGGGGCGAGTCACCGACAAGGTCAGCTCGCAGCCGATTCAGGGAGTGCAGGTCCTCCTGAGCGGCACGAACCTGCAAGCCGTCACGAATAATGAAGGGCGCTATCACATCGATCGCGTCCCGCCGGGCCAGTACCAGGTTCAGGTGCGCCTGATCGGGTACGCCATGGGCCAGCAGCCCGTGACCGTCTCCGCGGGAGGGGCAGCAACGCTCGATATCGTGCTGAGCGCCGCGGCGATCCCCCTCGATGCCCTGGTCGTCAGCGCCACCGGAGAAACCCAGCGCGTCAAGGAGCTGGGCAATGCGGTCGCCTCGATTGCCGCCGACAGCGTGGCGGCCAAGGCGCCGGTGACCAACATCGCGGACCTCTTG
>DATLVL010000409.1:0-6986 GCA_035577525.1 Gemmatimonadales bacterium
GCTCGATCGGCGGCGGATGGGCTGCGCTGTGTGCATCCGCGGGGTGGCCGGTCACGATCTTCGACACCAACGCGCGTGCCATCGAGGACGTCGTAGTGGATGTGCCGCGGCGCGCCCGCGCGTTGATCGGCCTCGAGCGAGCGACACCAGGAATCGTCGAGCGCGGGCTGATGGAGTTTCAACAGGCCAAGAGCCTGCTCCAGGCCGTGCGCGATGCGGATTGGGTGATCGAGGCGATCCACGAGGACCTCACAGCCAAGCAGCGACTCCTCGATTCGATCGAACAAGTCGCCGATCCCGAGGCGATCGTCACGTCGTCTTCCTCGGGACTCGCCCCGGGAGACCTGTTCGGGCGCCTGCTGCAACGACAGCGTTGCCTGATCGCGCACCCCCTGAATCCACCGGAGCTGCTGCCGATCGTAGAGATCGTTCCCGCCGAGGAGACCGAGCCCGCGACTGTCGAGCGCGCCAAGACGTATCTGCGCGCACTGGGCCGCATGCCGATCGTGCTGCTCAAAGCGGTGCCCGGCTACGTCGTGGGCCGCATCGCCGCGGCGGTCTGGCGCGAGTGCATCGACCTCGTATTGAAGGGCGCCATCGATGTGTCGGATCTCGACCGGGCGGTTTCCCTCGGCCCGGCCCTCGGGTGGGCCGCCGCGGGCCCGCACCTCACCTACCACCTCGGCGCCGGCGCGGGCGGCGTTCACATCTTCCTGCAGCACCTGCTCACCAGCTTCGAGAAGTGGTGGGGCGACCTCGCGTCGTGGGAACGGCTCGAGCCAAGCCAGCAGCGGCAGCTGATCGCGGCGATCGAGAAGGCGTACGAGGACAAGATCGTCATGCTGCGGTTTGCACGAGACAAGCGGCTTGGGGCGATACTGCGGGCGTTGGAGCAGGCGAGGACTACCTAAGGCGTCCAGAGAGAGCGTCTCGTATAGTCGTCGAGAAAATGCGTCGAGTGAAGTGCGTGCCGACGGTTTTGTTCGACGATTTCTCTTGACCACTTATCTCGACGTCTCTTGCTTTTTTGCTCGGACCATCAACACCGGCACACTGGTAATGTGCCGCAACTCACTCGCGACACTCCCCTTGACCACGTCCGCCAACAACCTGTGCCCGTGCGTCGCCATGGCGATGAGGTCGCAGTGCTCGCGGTCGGCCGCGGCGGCGATCTCGCGCGCCGGGTCGCCGGCAGCGAGCACGGCCTCGACATTGAAGCCGTCCTGCCGCAGATCCTGACAGACGCGGTCGAGATAGCCGAAATCCTCCCGCATCTCCTCCGACTCCCGCAGGTCGAGCTGCTGCATGTTGCGGGCGACCCAGCCGTCGGCGACGTGGATCAGGACCAGGGCGGCGCGGCAGGAGGTGGCGAGGGGCCGAAGGTACTCGAGAATCGCCGCGTCGGTCGCCGAGTGCTCGAGCGGCACGAGAATGCGTTTGAACATCAGGACCAGAGCCTACGCGCCGTCTGGAACAAGAGCCAGGCGTTGAGCGCCGCGATGATCAGCGCCACGCTGTACGCCAGCACCTTGAGCCAGGGTGGATTCACGAACTCACCCATCTTGGCGCGTTCCGACGTGAACCGCACCAGCGGGTAGACCGCGAAGGAGAGCTGCAGGCTCAGGATCACCTGGCTCAAGATGAGCAGCTGAGCCGTCCCGTGCTCGCCGAAGAAGATGGCGGTGATCGCCGCCGGCACGATCGCGATCGCCCGGGTGATGAGGCGGCGCAGCCAGGGCCGGATCCGGATATTGAGAAACCCCTCCATTACGATCTGGCCGGCCAGGGTCCCCGTCAGCGTGGAGTTCTGGCCGGAGGCCAGGAGCGCCAGAGCGAACACGGCGCTCGCCCCGGCGACGCCGAGCAGCGGGGTGAGCAGCGTGTAGGCATCCTGAATCTCGGCCACCGCGGTATGGCCCGAGCTGTGGAAGGTCGCTGCCGCGACGATCAGGATCGCGGCGTTAATGAAGAGGGCGAAGCTCAGGGCGATGGTCGAATCGATGAAGGCGAAGCGCACAGCCGTACGCCTTCCCTCCGTCGTCTCTTCATACGCGCGGGTCTGCACTATAGAGGAATGCAGATACAGGTTGTGCGGCATGACCGTCGCGCCGAGGATTCCGATCGCGATGTACAGCTGATCGGGATCCGAGAGGATGCGGTGGCTCGGCACGAACCCGCGAACGATCCCCCAGCCGTCGGGCCGGGAGATGAAGATCTCGAACAGGAAGCAGCCCGCGATGGTGGCGATCAATGTGATCACCAGCGCCTCGAGCAGCCGGAATCCCTTGTTCTGCAGGTACAGTACCAGCAGCACGTCTAATGAAGTAATCAAGATGCCGGCCGTCATCGGAATGCCGAACAGCAGATTCAAGCCGATCGCCGAACCGATCACTTCGGCCAGGTCGCAGGCCGCGATCGCGATTTCACACAGCACCCACTGAGCGATCGTGGCGGGCCGCGAATAGTGATCGCGGCACGCCTGGGCGAGGTCGCGACCGGTCACGATTCCCAGTTTGGCCGCGAGTCCCTGCAGCAGGATCGCCATCAGGTTGGAAACGAGAATCACGCTGAGCAGCGCGTAGCCGAAGCGCGATCCACCAGCCAGATCGGTGGCCCAGTTCCCCGGGTCCATGTAGCCGACGGCGACGAGATAGCCGGGTCCGGCGAACGCTAGCGCCTTGCGCCACCAGGTCGTGCCGCCCACCGGCACTGAGCGATAGACCTCGGCGAGACTCGGTGTGAGGCGCGGGTGCTTCCACCCCGGCTCGGGCGCAGGACGTCGCACCGGCGTCGCCATCAGGCCTCCCGGCCGGCGAGACGGCAGGAAAGCAGCTGCGCGAGCTCCTGCCCGACGATGCGGGCTGTCCCTGAGGCGTTGAGCAACACGGTGGTCGGCCCGTTGAATGGCTGGCGATCCGTGATGACGACACGCACGCCGGGCACGAGACCCTGCTCGGCGAAGTAGCGCAGCCGGGCGGGGTCCTGGGTCCCCACCTGGCGCAGCTCGAGGGCGTCTCCGACCTGCGCCTCGGCGAGGGAGACAAGCTCGGTCTCTTCGATGTCCCCGGTGGCGGTCGGAATCGGGTCGCCGTGTGGATCGTAGTGCGGGTCGCCCATTGCCGCGGCCATGCGCTCGATCAGCTCATCGGAGACGGCGTGCTCGAGCCGCTCCGCTTCGTTGTGCACGGTGTCCCAGTCGTAACCGAGATTGCGCGTCAGATAGAGCTCGAGCACCCGGTGACGGCGAATCATGCGCAGCGCAGCCCGGCGCCCCTGCGAGGTCAGCTGTACTCCGCGGTAAGGGACGTGCTCGATCAGCCCCATTTCGGAAAGACGCTTCACCATCCCGCTGACTGAAGGAGAGGAGAGCGCCAACAGAGCGGCGATATCGCTCGTCGTGGCGAACCCACCCTGATTTGAGAGGCGGAAAATCGCCTTCAGGTAGTCCTCTACAGATCGGCTGAGAACGGGCTGCTGCGTACTTGCCGGCAGAATCAGACTCCGTGATATGTCGGACTTCATGCCACTGAGAAATGACCACTTAACTCACTGCGCACACACAACGTTAGTGTACACTAATATGAGCTTGTTGGCAAGCGAATATGATGCTTAGACAGGACTATTGTGGATGATATCCAGCAGTGTCAGGAAGGGTGTCAGGATTCGTTCGGTCATCCCCCAGATCACGTCCTCCCCGAGATCGTACGCCGGGAAGATCCTGGGCTCGCCGCGGACGATCAGTTTCACGTCGCGCCGTACTCCCGGCGCGGCGAGCCGCGCGAGCGGGACCCAGAAGGCGCGCTCGACCTCGTCACTGATGACGAGCGGCGGCGCCGCAGCGATGGTGAACACGAACGGGCGCACACGAACGGGCGGGAGTGTGGGCGTGCGCGGATAGAGATCGTCCAGAGCCCCTAGCCGCTCCGCCCCAATCAAGTCGACTCCCGTTTCTTCGCGCGTCTCGCGGATCGCCGTGTCGAGCAGATCGCGATCGTCACGCTCGTAGCGCCCGCCGGGAAGGGCGACCTGGCCGGACCAGGGGTCGCCCACCCGCGCTGCGCGCTTGATGAACAACGCTTCGAGACCGTGCCGCTCGATCAGAATAAGGGCGACGGCTGCCGGGAGCGCTTCCGGCGCGTCCTCCGTCTGCGCCGTGTAGCCGGCGAGCGCACGCCGCACCGCCGCGATCGTCATGCGACGAGGTGGCGGGAGAACCAGTCGACGCTGGCCTCCAGCACCTGATCGAACTGCGCGTTCGACCCGCCCCAGGGATGCTTGATTCCGAAGGTGTGGCCGGCATTTGCCACCATGAGAAGACGCGATTGCGGCGCCCGCGCCGCTAAGTCTTGGGCATCGCTTGCCGGCACCGATTCGTCGGCGACGCCATGCACCACGAGCCACGGGGCGCGAACCGACGCGGCGGCAGCGAGCACGTTGAGCCGCTTGGCGTTGCCCTCCAAGTCGTCGAGGATGTCCGTCGCAAGAGGCAGGCGTTCTCCGGTGCGCTGGTTCACGATCTCCAGGGTGCCGCTGCGCCGCCATTCGGGGATCTGTTCTCGGCGCCATAGCCGGCCCAAGCGCGCGGTCGCCGACCACGTCACGAGCGCTGCGATACCCGGATCCGCGGCGGTGTGGAGCGCCGCGACGCCGCCACCCATGCTGTGCCCCAGCACCCCGATCGCCGTGGGCTGAACACCCAGCCCGCCGCTGCGCAGCTCTGCCAGGACCCCTGTGAGATCCCGCAGCCCATTCGAGTACGTGGCATGACGGAACCGGTCGGGCTCGTTGAAGGAGTCCCCAGGCTCGCCGACTCCGGAGCCGGAGAAGTTGAACGACACCGTTGCGAAGCCCGCCTGGGCGAGGCGGTCGGCGGTTACGGGGAAAAAGCCCCAGTCCTTGAACCCCTTGAATCCATGGCAGATGACGACCGCCGGACGAGAGCCTCCCGCCGCGCGGATCTCGCCGCGGAGCGGACCGCCATCGGCCCCAATAAGGGAGAATGAACGTCGTGCAGGTGTCGCCAAGCTCTGGAATCTAAGTCAAATTGCAGCGCAGTCTTATGGGGCTTCACAGGACTGCAACCTTGTCGCCCCAAGTGGCTATCCAATCATCCGACACCGGCTTACCGGGTTGGGGAGTGCCGACACTGAAAACGGATGCAATCACAGCGGCGATGGACGCGGAAGCGGCAGACGTAGCGCTGGCGCAAAGCGGCGACGGCCGCGCGTTCGAGCGCTTGTACCGCACCCACGTCCCGCGCATCCACGGGCTGGTGCGCCGCATGATGAGCGGCGGCGACCCGGACGACGTGACGCAGGATGTGTTCGTGCGGGTGTGGGAGAAGCTGCACACGTTCCGCGGCGAAGCGGCGTTCGGCACGTGGCTGCATCGGCTGGCGGTGAACGTGATCCTCGCCAGACGGAAGACTTTGGGCGGCGAGCGGCGCCGCTTTGGCGAGGACGCGCACGAGACGCTCGAGCTGGTGGCTGGAAGTGACAAGGTGCCGGAACACGGCGTCGATTTCGAGGAGGCGCTGGCCCGGCTACCCGACGGGGCGCGACAGGTGTTCGTGCTGCACGACGTGCAGGGCTATCGGCACGAGGAAATCGCCAAGCTGCTCGGCATCGTGCCCGGGACGTCGAAATCGCAGTTGCATCACGCGCGCATGGCCTTACGCAAGCATCTGGATCGATAAAGGAAGCAGGAGCGAAACGATGAACGACCAATGGACTGACCGGCTTTCGGAGTATCTGGACGGCGAGCTCGACGATGCGGAGCGGGTGGCGCTCGAAGCCCACCTCGCAACCTGCGCCGCCTGCAGCGCCGTCCTCACGGATCTGCGGCGCGTCGTGGCGCGCGCGCAGGCCCTCGACGACCGACCGCCGGCCCGTGACCTGTGGAACGGCATCGCCGAGCGCATCGGCGTTTCGACCGACGATCTCGCGGCGCGCCGCGCGCGACGGCGCATCAGCTTCACCGTCCCACAGCTCGTCGCGGCCAGCATCGCCCTCGTGGCGGTGTCGGTCGGAGCGGCCCGGTTGCTCGTGCGGGAAACTACCGCAGCGGCGCGCCCCGTCGCGACCGATATCGCAACGACGAACAGGCTGGCCAGTTGGCCGGTGAAGGCGGACTCGAGCGCCGACCAGGCCGTCGCGGATCTGCGATTCGCGATGGCGGACGGCCAGCGCACCGGCCGCCTCAGCCCGATGACGGTGCATCGTATCGAACACAGTCTGGCGGTCATCGACAGCGCGATCGCCGATGGGAAGCGCGCGCTGACGGCCGATCCCAAGAGCGGATACCTAAACCAGCATCTCGCCGACACCATGCGGCGCAAGATGGAATTCCTGCGGGAAGCGAATCGCATCGCCTCCCCGCGCACCTAGAACGGAGTCTGCATGTTGTTGGTACTAGCCGCCGTCGCCGGGCTGACCATGGCCCCTCCCCAGGACACCGATACGTCGTTCGCGGTGCGCCAGGGACAGCGACTGGAGCTGAGTGATTTCGGCGGCCAGGTCACGATCAAGGCGTGGCGCCAGAGCTCGATCCGCCTGAAGGCGATGCACTCGAGCCACGACCGTGTTTCGATTTCGACCGACGGATCCATCGTGAGCATCAGCGCCTCGGCGCGCCACGGCCCCGCCACGATCGACTACGAGCTCCTGGTCCCCGCGTGGATGCCACTGTCCGTTGCCGGGACTCCCTCGGCGGAAGTGTCGATCGAGGGCACCGAGGCGGAGGTCTCGGTTGAAACCGTGGAGGGGGCAGTGCACGTCGTGGGTGGGAGCGGGAACGTGTCGCTGCGCTCCGTCGAAGGCGAAGTTTCGATCGAAGGAGCGCGGGGGCACATCGAGCTGAACAGCGTCGACGGTGCAATTTCGATCAAGGACTGCTCCGGCGACATCACGGCTGAGACCGTGGATGGCGAGATCACGATGACCGGCATCGAGTCCGCCAACGTGGACGCCAGCACCGTGGATGGCAGC
>DATLVL010000410.1:0-5940 GCA_035577525.1 Gemmatimonadales bacterium
ATGCATGTCGAGGACCCACCCCCGTCGCTGCGCAAGAAGCGCCCCGAGATCTCCAAGCGATTCGAGCGGGTGGTGGTGAAGTGCCTGGCCAAGCACCCCGACGATCGCTACCCGAGCGCGGTGGAGCTGCTCGCCGACCTCGAAGCGGTCGGGAACGAGGGGCGTCCAACGAACGATATCGGAACGGCCCCGACCACGAGCATCGAGTTTCAGGCGGTGAAGGCCCGGGCCACATCGAAGGACCGGGGCCCCGTCGTCATCTTCGTGATTCTGGGAGTCCTGCTGATCGTCGCGATCGCGGTGGTGATCAGGTTGATGCGCTGAACAGCCGTCGCACTCTGTCGAACAGCCGGCCCCAAAACCCCGATCCCGCTGCCTCGCCTGCCGGCGGCGGCGTTCCCCACTGCTCCAGTGCGCCGGCTGCCGCCTCCTTCAACGACGTCTCGAACGTTTCAGGGAACGGCCGCTCCGCCAGCTGGATGTCGAACCCCGCGCCGGACTCGGTGCGAGCCAGACGCGCGACGCCCGGCGCTGCCCGCTCGATCACGTCCATGATCGGCCGCAGTGCCGCCCGCTGCTTCGCGTCGGGCGAGCGGTAGTACTCGATCGCGATCGCGGGCACGAGCCGCACCGCTGCCACGCGGCCCGCGACATAGGCGGCGAGGAGGTCCTTAGCGGCGGAAGAGGCCGATGACATCGTTCGTGATGGCGAACAGCATCACCGCCCCCACGACGAGGAGGCCGGCGTTCGTGAGGCGAATCCGCAGCTCGCGCGACAGTGGCCGCCGGCGAATCGCTTCGGCGGCGAGCAGCAGCAACCCGCCGCCGTCGAGCACGGGAATCGGCAGCAGATTGAGAATCGCGAGATTGATCGACAACAGGGCCATCAACCCGACCAGCCGATCGGGCCCCTGGCGCGCCGCTTCGCCGGAAACCTGACCGATCCGAATCGGCCCGCCCAGCTCTTTCAAGGACAGCTTGCCGGTGACTAGTCCTTTGATTGCTTCGAGGACCTCCCCCGACACGTGGACTGTGCGCCGTACACCTTCCCCCAGTGCCTCCCGTAGGCCGAACGTCCGATGCTGCACCGGCTGCGCAACTCCGATCAACCCGCCCTCGACGTCTTTGCCAGTGTGCGGATCGGTGACCCTCTGTTTCTCCGGAGTTACCTCCGCAACCACCAGCGCGCCGTCCCGGATCAGCTGCAGGCGCAGCGTCACCCCTGCGTGCGCACGGGTGACGCGCGAGAATTGCAGCCACGAAGAAACCGAATCGCCATTGACGGTGATCAGGCGGTCACCCGGACGCAGCCCGGCGCGCGCCGCCTGAGACCCGGGAACCACTTGCTGCAATACCGGGGGAAGGAGAGGATCGAGGGCGTTGACCAGAGCCGTTCGGGCCGCCTCGTCCATCGCAACGTCGAGTACGAGCGGCGCCCGTCCCTCGATGGTAATCCGGATCGGGGGCGTCACCGTGAGCAGCCGTTCCTGGACGTCCTCCCAGGTTGCCGGGGTAGTACCGTTGATCGACAGCAGGCGATCGCCGCGGTGCAACGAAGCCAGCGCCTCCGCCCCCTTCGGCAGCTCTGAGGCCCACACGCTGTCGACCTGTGTGGTGGGAGTGTGATACACCCCGACGGCGCGCGACAGGATCGCGAACACGCCGACAGCGAACAGCATATTCATCGTGACACCCGCCACCATAATGACGGCGCGAGCCCAGAGGGGGCGTTTCTCGAACACGCGCTCGGGGTCGATCGGGACCTTCGGCGCGCCACCTTCGAGCGCCTGGGTCGTGCCTTCTTCTTCGAGGGTCGCCATCGCGACGTAGCCGCCGATCGGCAGCCAGGAAATCCCGTACTCCGTCTCGCCACGGCGGAACGTCAACCGTTCGATCGCCGGTCCGATGCCGAGCGAGAAGCGCAGCACCTGAACGCCGAGCGCCTTCGCGGCGATGAAATGGCCGAGCTCGTGTACGAAGATCAGCACGCCGACGACCACGATGAATGCCAGCAGGTTCACAATGCCACCGGTCAGCATGCCACCTCCCGCGCCCGGCGCCGCGCCGACCGATCTGCCGCGAGTACCGCATCGAGCGATGTGGCGGGTCCGTGCGCCGCGTCCGCCAGCACCTGGTCGATGATCTCCGCAATGCGTCCGAAGCGGATCGTGCCGGCGAGGAACAGCTCGACCGCCGTCTCGTTGGCGGCGTTGAACGTCGCCGGGCTCGTGCCGCCCGCGATCCCCGCCGCGCGTCCCAAGGCGTAGGCCGGAAACCGCTGCGGCACCACCGGCTCGAACGTCAGCGCGCCGGCAGCCAGGGCGTCGAAGCGCCTGGGGCCTGAGTCGGCCACACGCTCGGGATGCGTCAATGCGTAGAGAATCGGAAGCTCCATGTTCGGAAATCCGAGCTGCGCCAGCACCGAGCCGTCCACCAGCTCCACGAACGCATGCACCACCGACTGCGGGTGGACCACGACGTCCACCTGGGAAAACGCGAGGCCGAAGAGAAAGTGCGCTTCGATCACCTCGAGCGCCTTGTTTACCAGCGTCGCCGAATCGACCGTAATCTTGCGCCCCATCTTCCAGGTCGGATGCTGCAGCGCCTCCATGACGCTCGCCTGCGCGATGCGCGCGGGCTCCCAGGTGCGGAACGGCCCGCCCGAGGCGGTCAGCACGAGCCGCGCAACGTCTCCCGTGCTCTTCCCCACCAGGCACTGCAATACCGCACTGTGCTCCGAATCGACCGGAACGATCTCGCCGCCGCCGGCTCGTGCCGCGGCGGTGACCAGCTCACCCGCCATCACCAGCGTTTCCTTGTTGGCGAGCGCGACGCGTTTCCCGGCTTTCAGCGCGGCCAGCGTCGCCTCGAGACCCGCGGCTCCGACGATGCCGTTCACCACGATCGCCACGTCGGGATGGGTCGCCGCCTCCACGAGGCAGCCAGGTCCGTGTCCCGCCACCGGGCCGCGCTCGGCGGCGCCGTTGACCATGCCTACATACACCGGTCGCCAGGCATTCGCCTGCGCCTGCAGCAGCTCGGCATTGGAGTGCGCCGTCAGAGCGACCACGCTGAACCGGTCACGGTGGCGCTCCAGCACCGCGAGCGTCGACCGGCCGATCGAACCCGTCGAGCCGAGTACCGCGACGCCGACGCTCATACGAGGCCGAACAGCCGGAACAATCCGGCGGAGACGGGAAGCACGAAGTAGAGCGAGTCGAACCGGTCGAGCACGCCGCCGTGACCCGGAATCAGGTTGGAGGAGTCCTTCACCTGCACTTCTCGCTTGAACAGCGACTCAGCCACATCGCCCACCTGTGCGACGAGGCCGACTGCCGCGCCCACGAGCACCAGCTGGCCTGCGTCGAGCGACAGGCCGACGCGCGGCAGCACCCAGCCGCCCAGCAGCACCGCGAACACGACCGCCGCGAGGAATCCAGCGATCGCCCCCGCCCATGTCTTGTTGGGCGACAGCACCGGCGCGAGCTTCGGCCCGCCGAAGACATTGCCCGCCGCCATCGCCGCCGTGTCGCAGATCCAGGTGAGCGCGAGCGGCAGGAGCACGAGGGCCGCCAGCGGCCAGCTCTTCACCCCGGCGTTGGCGCCGTGACGGATCGCGATGAGGAACGACGGCAGGGCGGATGCGTACAGGGCCCCGAATGCGGTGACCGACACCGCGGCCAGCGGCCGGCGCTCGGGACCGCGGCGCATCGCCGCCACGAGCAGGCCGAGCAGCCACAGCGCCGCGGCGTAGATCGTCGGCTCGGCCCAGCGCGCTTCCGAGCCCTTCACCCAGTAGGTCGCGAGTGGAATCACCGCTGCTGCCGCGAGGCCCATTCCGTCGACGGCGTCGATGCCCTGGCGGCGCGCCAGCCCGTACACTTCGCGCGCCCCGAGCACGCCGACCAGCGCCAGCACGCCGGCGAGCGGCCAGCCGCCCCACCACACGAACCCCACCGCCAGCGGTATCGCGACCACGGCGAAGGCGATGCGCTGGACGAGATTGCGGCTCATCGCGCCGGCACTGCGCCGAATCGCCGCTCGCGCCGTTGGTAGTCGAGAATCGCTGCGAACAGCGTCTGCCGCGTGAAGTCCGGCCACAGCACCGGCGTGATGTACAGCTCCGTGTAGGCCAGCTGCCAGAGCAGAAAATTCGAAATGCGCTGCTCCCCCGAGGTGCGGATCAGGAGATCAGGATCGCCCCAAGGTGCGGTGTAGAGGTGGGCGGCGAGGGCCTGCTCGTCGATGCCCTCGAGACTGCGCGTACCGCGCAGCACTTCCTCGGCGAGGAGGCGGGCGGCGCGGGCGATTTCGGCGCGCGACGAGTACGAAATGCAGAGGTTCACGGCGAGACGGCTACCGGTGCGGGTCTCGTGCTCGACGCGCTCGACCGCGGCGCGTCCCGAGTCGCTGAGCCGCGATTTGTCGCCCAGCACCGAGACCTTCACCCCTTGCCCCACCAGCTCGGCGATTTCTCGGCCGACGTACTCCTCCAGCAGATCCATCAGGGCGGAGATCTCGGTTGCCGGACGCTTCCAGTTTTCCTCGGAGAAGGCGAACAGCGTGAGCACCTCGAGCCCGACTTCAATGGCGCCCTCGAGCGCCTCGCGCACCGCCTTCATGCCGGCGCGATGCCCCAGCGTGCGCGGCAGGTGCCGCCCCCGGGCCCAACGCCCGTTTCCGTCCATGATGATGGCGACGTGCCGCGGCACGGCGCCGTTCAGCCGGATTTGCGACAGCAGGTCTTCGCCCATCAAACTTCCATGATCTCGGCCTCTTTCCCCTTCACCGCCTCTTCGACCAGCTTGAGATGATCGTCGTGCAGCTTCTGCGCGTCCTTCTCACTGTGCTTCTTCTCGTCCTCGGACACGTGCTCCGCCTTCTTGATCCGGCCGATCGCCTCGGTGCGCGCATGACGGATCGCCACGCGCCCCTCTTCGGCGAACTTGTGAATGACCTTCACCAGCTCCCGACGTCGCTCTTCGGTCAGCGGAGGTAGCGGGATGCGGATGATGTTGCCGTCGTTGGCGGGGTTGAGTCCCAGATCGGAAGCCTGGATCGCCTTTTCGATCGCTTTCAAGAGCGATTTGTCCCACGGCTGCACCGTGAGCAGCTTCGGTTCCGGGGTCGCCACGCTCGCCACCTGATTCAACGGCATTTCGCTGCCGTACGCGTCGACCCGGACGAGGTCGAGCAGCGAGGTCGTCGCCTTTCCGGTCCGCACGGTGGAGAACTCGCGACGCACCGCTTCCACGGCTTTGTCCATCGCAGCCCGAGCCTGCTTGAGATGATCCGCGAGCGTCATTGGACGATGGTGCCGACGCGCTCCCCGGCCAGCACCCTGGCCGTCGCGCCGGGCTGGTTGATGTTGAACACCACGATCGGCAACCGATTCTCCTTGCACAGTCCGAAGGCATTGGCATCCATGACCGCGTACCCCTTCACCAGCGCCTGTTGGAACGTCAGCTCGGCGATGAACTTGGCCTTCGGGTCCTTCTTCGGATCCGCGGTGTAAATGCCGTCGACATTCGTCGCTTTCAGAATCACGCGAGACTCGATTTCCAGGGCGCGCAGCACCGCCGCCGTATCGGTCGAAAAGTACGGATTCCCGGTGCCGCCGGCGAAAATCACGATGCGGCCCTTTTCGATATGCCGCACGGCGCGTCGCCGGATGTAGGGCTCGGCCAGCTCCTCCATCCGGATGGCGCTCATGACGCGCGTGTTGAGCCCCTTCTTCTCCAGGATATCCTGCAGCGCCAGGGCGTTGATCACCGTGGCGAGCATCCCCATGTAATCGGCCGAGACGCGGTCCATCCCCTTGTCGCTGGCGGTCGCGCCCCGGACGATGTTGCCCCCGCCGACGACGAGCCCCAGCTGCACGCCCGTGGCCGATACCTGCTTCAGCTCGTCGGACAGCCGATCGACCACACCGAAATCGAT
>DATLVL010000411.1:0-7767 GCA_035577525.1 Gemmatimonadales bacterium
GTTGAAGGGCGGCGCAGGGCGGTGAGAACTCGCCGCCTTGCACCGCCCTTCACCGCGGTCTTTTCCTAGGCGCGAAAATCGCCCGACGGAGTCGGGACCCGCACGTGCGCCATCACCCGTTCGACGAAGCCGAACTCGGGACCGAAGCGGGGCAGCTGCGCCAGATCGCGCGCCAGCTTGCGCTCCTTCTCGGCCAGCACGAGGCACTCGCGGCATTCCGCGAGGTGCAGCGCTCCGGCCGCGCCGAGCAGGCCCTGTGCCCAGAGCTCGATCTCGTCGGGGGTGAGATGGGGATGAGAAGGGTGCGTCGTCATGTCCGCCTTACGTCAGGTCAGTGACACCGGTTTCAGTCCCGCACGGTTTCCAGGTAGACGCGCAACTCATTGCGTGCCCGGTGGATATACGTCTTCACCGTGCCCAGCGGGAGGTCGAGCATTTGGGCGATTTCCTCGTAGCTGTGGCCTTCCACGTGGCGCAGCAGAATACAGGCGCGGTACTCCGGGCGCAGCCGCGCGATCGCCCGTTCGATTTGACTCCCCAATTCGCGCGACGTCACGGCATCGAGCGGTGACTCGCCGCGGCCATCGAGCTGCAGCGCGGTCGCCTGCATTTCCTCCGCCGTCTGCGCGTGCGGCGATCCATCGAGCGACAGCGTGTCGAGATCGCGGCGGCGCAGGTGATCGATCGCCGCGTTGTTGGCGATCTTGAAAATCCACGACGAGAATTTGTATTCGGGCCGGTAGGAGCGGATGCCGTTCAGCACCTTGATGAACGTTTCCTGCGCCAGATCTTCGGCGAGCGCGCGGTCGCGCACCATCCGATAGATGAGCGAGAACACCGGACGTTCATAGCGACGCACCAACTCGCGAAACGCCGGCTCCTGACCGTCTTTCGCCCACTCGACTACCTGTTGGTCGCTGGCGCCGGCGAGGTTGCCCGGCCTATCTTTCGCGCCTATGGCGGCGCCCCCTCGGTCCGAAGTGCTCTCGCCCGCCGCTGGCCAGGCCAAGCGAACCTATGTGCGGGGCATGTTCGCCGCGATCGCCCCCCGTTACGACTTCCTCAATCATTTCCTCAGTCTCAACATCGACCGGCGCTGGCGCCGCGCCGCCGTGGATCGCCTCGGTTGGCAGGCGCGGCCCGCCGGCCGCTATCTCGATCTCTGCGCCGGCACGATGGATCTGGCGGCCCTGCTCTCCCGCCAGCCCGGCTTCACGGGCCAGGTCATCGGCGCCGATTTCGCTATTCCGATGCTCGAGCGGGGCCGCGGCAAGAGCGCACGCGCTCGGCCGGTGGGCGCCGATGCCGTGACGCTGCCGTTCCCCGACCAGGCGTTCGACGGCGCGATGGTCGGTTTCGGGGTGCGTAACCTCGCCGATCTGGACGCGGGACTCGCCGAGGCGGCCCGGGTGATCCGCCCCGGTGGCCGGTTCGTGGTGCTCGAATTCACGACCCCGCGCTTCGCCCCGTTGCGGGCCGCCTACCTCTGGTACTTTCGTCGCGTGCTCCCCGTGCTGGGTCGCACGATCTCGAAACATACGGACGCTTATACCTACCTGCCAGAGTCGGTGCTGGAATTCCCGGACGCCGACACCCTCGCGCGCAAGCTTGCGGATGCGGGATTCGCGGACGTGGGCTACGACCTGCTGACCGGCGGCATCTGCGCACTCCATTATGGCACTCGATAACCTGCGCGCCTTCATCGGCGCGATCGACGCCGCAGGCGATCTGCGGCGCGTATCGCGCGCCGTATCCACGCGACTCGAGATCACGGAGATCGCCGACCGGGTGATGAAGTCGCCGGGCGGCGGCCCGGCCCTGCTGTTCGAGCACCCCGCCACCGATGGCGGGCGCCCCTCCAATATCCCGGTCGCGGTCAATCTGTTCGGCTCGAGCTCGCGCATGGCCATGGCTCTCGGCGTCGAGCGGCTCGACGAAGTCGGAGAGCGCATCTCCGAGATGTTGAACCTCAAGGTCCCCGCAGGACTGCTCGCCAAGCTCGCGATGCTGCCGCGGCTCGCCGAGCTGGCGAAGTTCCCGCCGAAGAACGTCTCGGGAAAGCCGCCGTGCCAGGAGGTCGTGCTCCGCGAAACGGACGTCGACCTGGGGCGCTTCCCGGTTCCCGTCTGCTGGCCGGAGGATGGCGGTCCCTACATCACGCTCCCCGGCGTGATCACGCGCGACCCCGCGACGGGGACGCGCAACGTCGGGATGTACCGCATCCAGGTGACGGGTCCGCGCGTCGTGGCGATGCACTGGCAGCGCCACAAGGTGGGCGCGTCACATTGGCGCGCGATGGCCGAGCGGCGCGAGACGATGCCGGTGGCGATCGCGCTGGGCGGCGATCCCGCGAGCATCTATGCCGCCTCGGCGCCGCTACCGCCGACCATCGACGAGTTCCTGTTCGCCGGCTTCCTGCGCAGGGAGCCGGTGCGGCTCGCCAAAGCGGTGACATCGGACCTGGACGTGCCCGCCGAAGCAGAGATCGTGCTCGAGGGATACGTCGACCCCGGCGAGGCCCTCGTGATGGAAGGGCCGTTCGGCGACCACACCGGGTTCTACTCGCTCGCCGACCTCTATCCCCAGGTCCACATCACCGCGGTGACGATGCGCGCCGAGCCGATCTGGCCGCACACCATCGTCGGCCGGCCGCCGATGGAGGATTTCTGGCTCGGCCATGCCACTGAGCGGATCTTCCTGCCGCTGTTGAAGCTCACACTGCCCGAGATCGTGGACTATCACATGCCGGCTGAAGGGATCTTCCACAATCTCGTCTTCGTGAGCATCGACAAGCAGTATCCCGGCCAGGCATACAAGGTGATGAACGGCTTGTGGGGACAGGGGCTGATGTCGCTCGCCAAGGTGATCGTCGTGGTCGACAAGGACGTGAATGTGCGCGACCCGCAGGAAGCGTGGTGGGTGGCGCTCAACAACATCGATCCCGAGCGGGACACCCGGTTTACGCGCGGCCCGATCGACGTGCTCGACCATTCGAGCCGCGCGTTCACCTACGGATCGAAGATGGGCATCGACGCGACGAAGAAATGGAAAGAGGAGGGCTTCGACCGCGACTGGCCCGACCGGATCGTGATGGACGCCGAGACCAAACGCCGCGTGGACGCGATGTGGCGGGAGCTGGGCATTGAGCGCTGAAGGCCAGACGTTCGCCGGGGAATCGCTTCTCGTCCGCTACGCCAACTTCGTGAAGCTGCCGCACACCGTCTTCGCCTTGCCGTTCGCGTTGCTCGGCGTCGTGATCGCGTCGCGGGTCGTGCCGGTCACCTGGGAGACCATCGCGCTCGTCGCCGTGGCGTTCACGGCGGTCCGGTTCGTGGCGATGGGATTCAACCGCATCGCCGACCGCGCGCTCGACGCGCAAAACCCCCGCACCCGTGCCCGCGAGCTCCCCTCCGGGCGGTTGAGCATCGTCCAGGCGTGGATCGCCGTCGTCCTCGCGGCCCTCGTGTTCGAGTGGGCCGCGTGGCAGCTCAACCCGCTCTGCTTTGCGTTGTCGCCCGTTGCGCTCGCCGTCGTCACGCTGTACAGCTACGCCAAACGCTTCGCCTGGTGGTCGCATCTGTGGCTCGGGTTCGGCGACGCCATCGCGGGCCCGGCGGGCTACCTCGCCGTGACGGGGCGGTGGAGCGAGCCGGCGTGGCTGTTGTGGGCGCTGGCGGCGGCGGTGACGTTCTGGGTCAGCGGCTTCGACATCTTCTACGCCCTGCAGGACGAGCAATTCGACCGCGCCACCGGATTGCACTCGGCGATCGTCCGCTTCGGGCCGCGCGGGGGCATCTTCCTCGCCAAGGTGCTGCACGGCCTCGCCCTCGTTGCGCTCGTCGCCTTCGGCTGGGGCGCCGGGCTGGGACCCGTGTACTACGGCGGCGTCGCCCTCGGCGCGGCGCTGGTCGCGTACGAGCACCAGCTCGTCAAGCCGGGCGACTTGCGCCGGCTCGACGCCGCGTTCTTCACGATGAACGGCATCGTGAGCGTGGTGGTGTTTCTCGGGGCGATGGGGGACCGGATCTTGTGAATTGCGGATTGCGGAGTGTGGATTGCGGGGTTGAAATGAGAGGTCGGCCTGCTCGCAGGGCAACCGTTCCCTCGCCCAATCCGCAATCGCCAATCCGCAGTCCGCATTCGCCGCCTCCTCGTCCGCCGGCGCACCCGAAGAAGTCCGTCACGCCCAATCGGCGGGGGAGATGACCGAGACTCGACTTCCCGTCGTTCTCGCCATTACGGGCGCCTCGGGCGCACCGTACGGCGTCCGCCTGCTCGAAGTGCTCGCGGCGCACGGCGTGCCGACCTGGCTGCTCGTCTCGACACATGGCTGGCGGCTGCTCGAAGAGGAGTGCGGCATCGAGGGCGAGCCCGCGCTGCGCAAGGCGACGGGCGACGACTGGCACAGCGTGCAGGTGTTCGACGACAAGGATCGCGGCGCCGCACCGGCGTCGGGGTCGGCCCGCACCCGCGGCATGGTCGTCTGCCCCTGCTCGATGGGGACCGTCGCCGCCATCGCGCACGGCACGAGCCGCAGCCTGATCGAGCGCGCCGCCGACGTCACGCTCAAGGAGCGCCGCCCGCTGCTCTTGGTGCCGCGCGAAACGCCGCTCTCGCTCATCCACCTGCGCAACCTCACCCTCGCCGCCGAAGCCGGCGCCACCATCCTCCCGGCCGCCCCCGGCTTCTATCACCGGCCGCAGGCGGTGCGGGATCTCGTCGACTTCATCGTGCAGCGGGTGCTGGACCACCTGAGACTCGAGATCGCGCTCGTGAAACGCTGGGGAGGCGAGTAGCCCGCCTCCATGCGGCTCGGCGTCATCTCCGATACTCACGGCCAGCTCCGTCCCGAAGTGTTCGACGTCTTCGCCGCAGTCGATCACATCCTGCACGGCGGCGACGTCGGGAGCTGGCAAATCATGATCGAGCTCGAGGCGCTGGCGCCCGTCACCGCGGTGTTCGGCAACACCGATGGGCCGGAGCTGCGCCGCCGGCTGCCGCAGGTCGCGACGGTCGAGCTCGACGGGTTCGAGGTCGTTGTCACCCACGGCGACCAGCTCGGCGCCCCCACCCCGGCAACGCTGCATGAAGCCTTTCCCGCGGCCGAGATCATCGTGTACGGACACACGCACAAACCGCTGCTCGAGCTGGTCGACCGCACCGTGACGGTCGTCAACCCGGGCAGCGCGGGGCCGCGGCGCTTCAACCTTCCCGTTTCGGTGGCGATTCTGGAGCTGGAGCCGGGGATCCCGCCGCGTGGCAGGATCGTCCCTTTAAAGGCGTGAGAGGTGGTACCTCTCACCTCTCACGCCCTTTGGGGGTCACCGTTGGCAAAACGCACACAATGTGGTCTGGCGGCCATCGATCGCGTGTGTCGTCACCATCCGGTGGCCGCAGCGCACGCACGGCTCGCCGCCGCGGTCGTATGCCTTCAGCTCGAGCTGAAAACTGCCGGGTTCTCCCGTGCCGGTGCGGTAGTCGCGCACCGTCGTTCCCGAGGCGCGCAGGGCACGGCGCAGCACGTCGAGAATGGCGGCGTGCAGCTCGCGCTGCTCGTCCGGGGAGAGCCGGTTGGCGGGCCGGGAGGGATCGATGCGGGCGTCGAACAGCGCTTCGTTGGCGTAGATGTTGCCGACGCCGGCGAGACGGCGCTGATCCATGATCACCTTCTTGATGGCCGCCCGTGATCCCGCAAGGGCCTCCGCGAAGCGCTCGACGGTGAACGCCGGCTCGAGCGGCTCCGGTCCCAGGCGCCTGGTATAGCGCGCCCAGCCGCGCTCATCGAGCAGCCACACGGTGCCGAGGCGGCGCACGTCGCGGTAGACGAACTGCCCTCCACCGGCCAGCGTGCAGACCAGCACGGCGTAGCGCGCCTCGTCCGCGGTCAGCGGCCGGTCGTACACGATCAACGATCCCGTCATGCGCGGCTGCACGATGAGGCGGTGACCGCTCTTCAGGAGGAAGACGGCGTGTTTCGCGCGGCGCTGCGCGTGCACGACGGTGTTGCCGGTGAGGGTCTCGAGCAGCCGGCGACGCGACACCTCTCGCAGCACGTCGCTCTTGGTGAGTCTGGCGGTCCGGATGCGGCGCCCGACGAGACGCGGGGCCACGTCGCGGACGATCGTCTCGACCTCAGGCAGCTCCGGCACGCGCGACTTCCCGCCACCCGATGTCCGAGCGGAAGATCTTGCCGTCGAACTCGATGCGGGCGCAGGCCGCGCGGCTCGCCACCGCTGCCTGCGCGACGCTCGTTGCGACCGCGGTCACGTTCAACACCCGCCCGCCGGCAACGCGTAACGTGCCATCGGCATCGCGCACCGTCCCGGCATGAAAGACGAGGATGTCCTTGTCGAATTTGGGCAGCGTGATCGCGGCGCCCTTCTCAGGGTAGTCGGGGTACCCGCGCGCCGCGAGCACCGTGGTCACTGCGGCACGCTGCGCTCCGAGGATCGCCGTCCCGACGTGCCACTGGTGGCGCGCGATCGCGTACAGGTGGCCGCTCAGCCCGCCGCCGAGGGCGGGGAGCACGACCTGTGCCTCAGGATCGCCGAAGCGGCAATTGAACTCGAGCACCCAGGGGGTCCCGTCCGCGGCCACCATCAACCCGGCGTACAGCACGCCGCTGTACGGCGTGCCGCGGGACCGCAGCGACGCGAGCGTCGGCTCGAACACCTGGCGCCGCACGCGCTCCAGCAGCGGGGCGGTGGCGAGGCTGACCGGGGTGTAGGCGCCCATCCCGCCGGTGTTCGGCCCGGTGTCGCCTTCGCCGAGGCGCTTGTGGTCCTGGGCCGGGGGCAGGATCACGATCTGCTCGCCGTCGGTGAGCGCCAGAACCGACAGCTCCTCTCCCGCGAGAAAATCCTCGACTACGATCTCGTCCCCGGCGTCGCCCAGCTTGCCTTCGAGAAACGCGCGCGCCGTCTCCGCGGCTTCCGTACGGGTGGCGCACACGACCGCGCCTTTCCCGGCCGCGAGTCCCGACGCCTTGACGACGAGCGGCTCGGCGTGGCGCGCGATGTAGTCGAGCGCCGGGACGACGCCGGTGAAGGTCGCGCTCGCCGCCGTCGGCACACCCGCTTCGGTCATGACGGTCTTGGCGAACGCCTTGGACGATTCGATGCGGGCGGCGGCGGCGGTCGGGCCGAAGGCGGGGCGGCCCCGGGCCTGCAGCCGATCGACCAGGCCGGCCGCCAGCGGGGCCTCGGGACCGACCACGACGAGGTCGATGCGATTCGCGACGGCGGCATCGACCAGGCCTTCCAGGTCGGTCGCCGCGATGGGGAGGTTCTTGGCGAGCTTCGCGGTCCCGGGGTTGCCGGGTGCCGCGAAGACGGTCGTGGCGGGGTCGTCCTGGTGCAGCTGCCACGTGAGGGCATGCTCCCGACCCCCTCCGCCAACGACCAGGACCCTCATGTCGGGTTGACCATAGCGGACCTGAACATCACCCGGGACGTGACGAAGTGAAAGGGTTCTTGAAACGCACTTGAGACCGGGCTGTTAATCCTCGGGTGTTCGGTTGACGGTACCGGACCCAACACGGAGGGATGATGCGCTCAGCTCGCTCCCTGGTAGCCGCTCTGGTCATGATGCTGACCACCAGCATCCCCGTCCGCGCGCAGGATGAGCCATTCGACGGGTGGGTTCTGCTCGGTATCGGCACGGGCTCTGCGACTATCAGCTGTAACGAGTGCACGGGTGGCCGGAACCTGCACGGCCCAACCTTGCTTGCCAGCGTTGGCTGGCAGCTCACACCGCACGTGGGAGTGG
>DATLVL010000412.1:0-11608 GCA_035577525.1 Gemmatimonadales bacterium
AGCGATACAGGGCCTGCGGAATCGACGACGCGGCCTGCGCGCCGCCTTCGTCCGACAAATACGGCAGCGTTTCGTTGAGCGAGAAAACCGCGATCAGGTCGGCGAGGTCGTTGACGGTGACCGTCTCGTCGAGCGCGATGCAGACGCGGTTGGGCGGCAGGGCGCGCAGGTTGATGCGGCGGCTCCAGGCGGCGTCGAGCAGCCGCGGCAGGGTCCAGGGCTCGACCTCCACGCACACCGTGTCGAAGAAGCCCTGATGCGCGAGCGGGTATCCCATGCGCTGCAGCGACCGGGCGAGCAACCCGGCGAAGCCGTGCACGCGCTCGGCGATGCGGCGCAGCCCTTCCGGCCCATGATAGACCGCGTACATCGAGGCCATCACCGCGAGCAGCACCTGCGCCGTGCAGATGTTGCTGGTGGCGCGCTCGCGGCGGATGTGCTGCTCCCGCGTCTGCAGCGCCATGCGCAGTGCCGGCCGGCCGGCGCGGTCTTTGGACACGCCGATGATGCGGCCCGGGAGGTGGCGCTTGTAGGCGTCGCGCGTCGCGAAGAACGCGGCGTGCGGGCCGCCGTAGCCCATCGGGACCCCGAAGCGCTGGCTGTTGCCGACGGCGATGTCGGCGCCCCACTCCCCCGGGGGAACGAGCAGCGTGAGGGCGAGGAGGTCGGTGGCGGCGGTGACCAGTGAATTCGCGGCGTGCGCCTGCTCGCACAGACCGCGGAAGTCGCGCAGCCGGCCGTCGGTTCCGGGATACTGCACCAGGGCGCCGACCACTCCGCCGCCGAACTTGAACGACGCGGGGTCGCCGACCACGATCTCGATGCCGAGCGCCTCGGCACGCGTGCGTACCACGGCGATCGTCTGCGGGTGGCACTGCTCGTCGACGAGGTAGACCGACGGGCCGCTCGGGGCGACGACGGCCTCGGTGAGGTGCATCGCCTCGGCGGCCGCGGTCGCTTCGTCGAGCAGTGAGGCGTTGGCGACCGGGAGCCCGGTCAGATCCGATATCATCGTCTGGAAGTTCAGCAGCGCTTCGAGCCGCCCTTGTGCGATCTCCGCCTGGTAGGGCGTGTAGGCCGTATACCAGCCCGGATTCTCGAGCACATTGCGTTGAATCACCTGCGGGGTGAAGCAGGCGTGATACCCCATGCCCAGGTAGGAGCGGAACGGCTCATTCTGCGTCGCGAGGCGCCGCAGCGCCTGCAGCACTTCGCGCTCGTCGCGACCGGGGGGCAGCGCGAGCGGACGGCGCAGCCGGATGTCGGGAGGCACGACCGCGTCGATGAACGCGTCGAGCGAATCGTAGCCCAGGAGTTTCAGCATCTCCTGTTGCTCGGACGCGCCCGGTCCGATGTGGCGCGAAACGAAGCCGTCGGTATGGACGAGATCGGCGGAGGTGGTCGTCACGACAGTGTGTGGGTCTTCCCGGGTTCGAGGATCACCACTTCGGCGCGATCGCCGACGAGGCGACGGAACTGCTGGGGATCGGCGGCGACAAGGTCAAATGTATTGTAATGCATTGGAATCACGACGCGGGGCTCCACGAACGCTACCGCCCGCGCCGCGTCCTCCATTCCCATCGTGTAGTTGTCGCCGATCGGCACCAGCATGACATCGACCGCCCCTTTGAGCAGCTGCATGTCCATCGTCAACGCGGTATCGCCGGCGTGGTAAACGCGCACGCCGCCCAGCGTCAACACGATCCCGCAAGGCGTTGTGTTGGGGCCCGTGGACCCCTCGATGGCGCCGCCATGGATCGCGGCGACGAGCTTCACGGTGCCGAAGGGAAAGCGGTGCGCCCCGCCGATGTGGAGCGGATAACCGGTCGCCCCCTGGCTGGTGCAGAACCCGACCAGCTCGTACGCCGACACGACCGTGGCCTTGTCCCGTTTGGACAGTGCGATCGCATCGCCCAGATGGTCCGAGTGGCCGTGGCTCAAGAGGATGGCGTCGAGCGTGGGGACGCGCTCGGCGGCATAGGGTGCTTTGGGATTCCCGGTGAGAAACGGATCGAAGATGACGCGCTTGCCGTCGCCTTCAGCGAGGAATGCGGCGTGGCCGAGAAACGTGAGAGTCAACATTCGGCTTTCAGCTTTTAGCTGTCAGCTGTCAGCCAGTCCGACAGGCGAAACCGCTGACGGCTGATAGCTGAAAGCTGATAGCGCTACTTGCCAATATGCTTCTCATACGCCGCGGCATCGAGCAGCGTTGCCGCATCGGCGGGGTTCTGCAGTTTCAGCTTGATCATCCACCCGGCGCCGTAGGGATCCTTGTTCACCAGCGCCGGATCGCCCTCGAGCGCTCCGTTGGATTCCACGACAGTGCCGGCGACCGGGCAGTACAACTCCGAAACGGCCTTCACCGCTTCGATGGTTCCGAATACCTGTTTCTTGGTGAAGCTGGCGCCCGCTTTGGGTAGCTCCACGAAGACCACGTCGCCCAGCTCCCCTTGTGCATAGTCGGTGATCCCGATCTGCACGACGGCAGCGTCGGCGGTGGGCTTGAGGTACTCGTGCTCCTCGGTGTAGCGCAGGTCCTTGGGGACGTTGCTCATCGTTGGTTGGGTGGAATCGCGGGCGAAGCTAGGGACCGCTCAAACTCATGTCAAGTTTTGGGTTTCGCGGTGGCGCGGCGCACGAGCTCGTCGTACACCTCGCGGGCGCGGCGCTCCAGTGCCTCAAAGGATCCCTCGTTGTCGATCACGAAATCGCTGCGTTTGCGCTTGCGGTCGGCCGGCGCCTGCGCGGCGAGCAGCTGGTCCGCCTCTTCATCCTTGAGTCCGCGCAGCGCCCGCAGCCGCGTGCGGCGCACCGCGTGGGGTGCGTCGACGAACACGACGACATCGAACTGCGCCGGATCGAGGGCTTCGAACAACAGCGGAATGTCGTTCACGACGATCTGATCGCCACGCTTCCAGGCGGCATCGAGCAGCGCTTCGCGGCGCCGTTGCACGGCGGGGTGAACGAGCGATTCCAGAATGCGGCGGGCGGCCGGGTCGCCCATCACACGGTTGCGCAGCGCCGCCCGATCGAGCGAGCCGTCGTGGAGCAGCATCTCCGGCCCGAAGCGCCGCACGATGCCGCCGAGCACAGGCGATCCCGGTGTCTGCACCTCGTGTACCAGCTCGTCGGCGTCGATGATCGTGGCTCCCCAGTGGCGGAAGCATTTCGCGACCGTGGACTTGCCGGCGGCCACGTTGCCAGTGAGGGCGACGTTCAGCATGAGCGCTGTCAGCCCTCAGCTCTCAGCTATCAGCTTAGCTGACAGCTGATAGCTGAGAGCTGATAGCGCCTTACAGCAGCGCCGTCTGACCGGCATCCGCTTTTGGCACCTTATGACAGTGCCGGCACCGTGCCTCGTAACTCTCCCGGCCGCCGACCATGATCGTGGGGCTGTTCCAGGGCGCGGGGTTGCCGTCCACCAGACGCTGATTGCGGCTCGCCGGCCCTCCGCAGACCACACAGATCGCGTGCAACTTGTCGACCACCTCCGCGGCGCACAGCAACGTCGGCATTGCGCCAAAGGGGAGGCCGCGAAAGTCCACGTCGGTGCCGGCGAGGATGACCCGCACCCCGCCGTCGGCCAGCGTGCTCGCCACCTCCACGATCCCCTCGTCGAGGAACTGGGCCTCATCGACCGCCACGACCTCCGTCCCGGACCGAATCGAGCGGGAGATCTGCTCGGAGGAGTCTACCGGCTCGGCCTCGACGGTGAGGCCGTCGTGCGTAGTGACGGAGTAAAGCCCGGCGTAGCGCGCGTCGAGATGGGATTTGAAAACCTGGACATGCTTTTTGGCGATGGCCGCCCGGCGCACCCGCCGGATCAGCTCCTCGCTCTTGCCGGAAAACATTACGCCCGAAATGACCTCGATCCAGCCGGGCTTGGTTCCGTGGAACATGGGGCTGCAAACTAACCATTGCGGATTGGGGATTGCGGATTGTGCTGCCCCCAGGTCGCGGGAACCGTCCGCAGCTATGGCCATACCCATAGAATCCGCAATCCGCAATCCGAAATCAGCAGTTTTCGTGGGTGAGGGGGCCTGGAAAGGGCTGAGATCTTGCGGATTTCCGGGGTACCACCCCATATTGTCGAGGGTTTTCAAGGGTTTTCCGGAGGCCCACCCGGGAAAGGTCCAGAATTCCAAGCCTTTCCCACTTGCAAAGGAGCGCGTCGTGAATAAAGCCGAGCTGATCGCGGCACTGGCCATGCGGACGAAGATGTCCAAGGCCGACGCCGGCCGCGCGATCGAGTCCTTGTTTGACGACAAGGGCATCATCGCGGGTGAGCTGAAGAAGGGCGCGAAGGTGCAGATCACCGGCTTCGGCAACTTCGAAGCCCGCAAGCGCGCTGCGCGCATGGGGCGCAATCCCAAGACCGGCGCCGAGATTCAGATCAAGGCCACGGTCGCCCCGGCGTTCCGCGCCGGCAAACAGCTGAAGATGGCGGTGAACAAGAAGTAGTCGGGCGAAGCGAAGCGTACGCTGTCATACACGGGCTGCCCCGCTGGGCGGCCCGTCAGCGTTTCAGACCACGTGTTTCGTCCGCAGATCCGCGATCTCTCGGGCGGTCATCCCCAGCCGTTCCTGCAGGATTTCGTCGGTATGCTCGCCCAACCGCGGCGGAGCGACGGGCGCTTGCGGAGTCTCCCCCGACAAGCGCAGCGGACTCGCAACGAGCGGCACAGTGCCGCCCCTCTCGCGGGCGGCGTCGATGCGGAGGCCGCGATGACGCACCTGCGGATCGTCGAAGACCTGCGCGACGTCGTTGATCGGCGCTGCCGGGATGCCCGCGGTTTCGAGCGCCGCGAGCCACACCGCTGAGCCCTGCGTCCCGAGCAATCGCCCGAGCTCGGCATCGAGCGCGTCGCGATGGCGCACGCGGTCTGCATTGGCTCGGAACCGCGGGTCGCGGGCGAGCGCGCCCGAGCCGAGTACGTCGCACAGCTTCGCGAATTGAGCGTCGTTCCCCACGGCGACGACGATCGAGCGGTCGGCGGTCGGCACCACCTGATACGGCGCGATATTGGCGTGGGCATTCCCCCACCGCTGCGGCACCTCTCCGGAGACGAGATAGTTGAGGGCCACGTTGGCGAGGGTCGCCACCTGCACGTCGAGGAGGGCGAGATCGATGTAGGCGCCGCGCCCCGTGCCGTGGCGCTGTACCAGGGCGCCGAGCACGGCGATCGCGGCATAGAGCCCCGCCATCACATCCGCCACCGCGACGCCGACCTTCTGGGGCCCGGCGCCGGGTCGGCCGTCGCGCTCCCCCGTGACGCTCATCAAACCGCCCAACGCCTGAATCGCGAAGTCATAGCCGGCGCGCCGTGCGTACGGCCCCGTTTGACCGAATCCCGTAATGGAGCAGTAGATGAGTCGAGGATTGAGCTTCTCGAGGTCGGCGTAGCCGAGACCGTACCGCGCCAGGTCTCCGACCTTGTTGTTCTCGAGCAGCACGTCGGAATCCCGGGCCAGCCGTCGAACGAGCTCTTGCCCTTCCACCATCGAGAAGTCGAGGGTGAGCGAGCGTTTGCCGCGGTTGGCGCTCAGGAAGTAGGCGGCATCCCCCGATCCATCCGCCAGCCACGGCGGGCCCCAGTGGCGGGTGTCGTCGCCCGTGCCGGGGCGCTCCACCTTGATGACGTCCGCACCGAGGTCGGCGAGCACCTGGCTGGCCCATGGTCCCGCGAGGACACGCGACAGGTCGAGGACGCGGATCCCCTCCAGGGCGGCGGGCACGTCACGCCTCGCGGTCGCGCCGCGCGTTGACGCGGCGCCCGCGGATCGCCACGCGCGACAGCCCGCGGATCGCCGCATCGGCGGCGTGCGGTGCGAGGTGCACGAGACAGAAGGCCTCGCGCAGCTCGATGCGTCCGATGTCGGTACGCGCCAGGCCGACCTCGCGCGTCAGGGCGCCGACCAAGTCTTTGGCGCTGGCGCGGTCTTTCTTGCCGACGTTGACGAAAACTTTCACCCATTCCTCTTGAGGCGCGATCGGCTGCCGGCTTTCGATAGGCTGTCGGCCTTCGGCCGTCGGCTGAACGCCGCCGACAGCCAATGGCCGATGGCCGATGGCCAATAGCGCCGCCGCTACCTCTGCCGCGTCATACCGCTCGAGCAGCGGCTCCAGCAGTCCCAGCTCCGCCTCGAGGCCGCCGGCCTCGACACATGCGGCCACGCGCTCGCGGAGCTGCTCGGCGTCGGCCGCGGCTTTCGCGCGGGCGGCATGCAACGGCAGGGCGGTGAGGGGCGCCGCGATGGTCCGGGCGTAGGGCAACTGCGCGGGGCTCAACAGCAGCACCGCAGCGCCGCTGCCCCCGATCTCGGCGAGCTCAGCTCGCGACGGCAGGTCGAGGCACACGATCACGTCCGCGGTTTCGGGACTCGTGCCGCGCCGCCAGGTCGTCACGCGAGGACGGTCGATCGCGTCGAGGACCTCGCGGCGCACCGCCGCCCGCCGCGGCGCGGGAACGATCGCGTACCGGGCCGGTCCCACGGGGGGAAGGGGACGGGCGTCGTCGCCCAACGGCAGGTCGCCGATGACGTGCGGGCGCCGGGCATAGCGCTCGATCAGGTCTTCCAGTGCGGCGGGATTCCACGCGAGGATGACGCGGCGGGCCTCGCGTGTCTCCCCGAGGACGTGCTCGAGCGGCCCCAGGCGGTCGGTGGCCACGAGCCACTCGGGCCAGGCAAGCACGGCGGTGGTCACCGTCTCGAGCTTGAGCGCCGATGTACGAGCAAGTGCCTGCAGGTCTTCGGGTGTGCCGGCGAGCACGTCAATGGCGCCGGCAGCGAGCAGTCGCGTGGTGCGGCCGAGGGCGGTGACGGGGTGCAGGCGCAGGTCCGGGGGTGCCGCATCGGCCCACTCCTCGGCGGCGGCGCTGTCGGAGCAAAGGATCACGACGGCTGGTCCGGGTAAACCGACCCCAGGGCCACGCCCCGGGGTTTCCGAGGCAACGAGCTCCCATACCGCTCCCGCCTGCTCCACCGCCGGCGGCGTCACCAGCATCACGGCACGGCCGCGTTCCAGGGCGGCCTGCCCGTCATTCACTCCCGTCACGCGATCCTCGGTTGTCAAAGGGCGGTTCTGCGGAGCGGATGGTAGCTTGGAGCGAGGCGGCGCGCAATCAATGCAGAATGATGAAAATGCAGAATGATGAATGAGGAATGCAGAATGAAAAGCTCGATTCCCTGCAGGTATTTCCTGGTGGAATTCTGCATTCTCCATTCTGCATTCTTCAGTTCGTCTCTTGTCGCCCAATCCCGCCCCCGCGCCCGCGACCTCGGGATCACCGTCGGCGTCCTCCCCGCCGGCCCGCTCGATGCGATCACCGATGTCTCAGGCGTCAGGGTCGGACAGGTCACGATCGTCCGGGGCGACTCGGTCAACACCGGCGTGACGGCGATTCTGCCGCATGGCGGCAATGTGTTTCGGGACAAGGTTCCCGCCGCGGTCGTGGTGGGCAACGCGTTCGGAAAGCTCGCCGGCTCGACGCAGGTGAACGAGCTCGGGGAGCTGGAATCGCCGATTGTGCTCACCTGCACGCTGTGCGTCCCCCGCGCCGCCGACGCTGTCCTGACCTACCTCCTCGGCTTACCGGGGAACGAGGATGTGCGATCCGCCAACCCGGTCGTCGGCGAGACCAACGACGGGTACCTCAACGACATCCGCGCCCGCCCGATCACCGAGCAGGACGTCCTGACGGCGATCCGAAGCGCCCAGCCAGGTCCCGTGGCGGAAGGCGCCGTCGGGGCAGGACGGGGGACGATCGCGTTCGGGTGGAAGGGCGGAATCGGCACCGCGAGTCGCCGTATCCCGGTGCCGCTCGGCGGCTGGACGGTCGGGGTCCTGGTCCAGACGAACTTCGGCGGCGTGCTGACCATCGCCGGAGCACCCGTGGGCCAGGAGCTGGGCCAGTACTACCTCAAAGGCGACCTGGGAAACGGCAGCATCATGATCGTCGTAGCGACCGATGCGCCTCTCGACCACCGGCAGCTGGAGCGCGTGGGGCGGCGTGCCCTCGCCGGTCTCGCGCGGACGGGCAGCAGCATGAGCAATGGGAGCGGGGATTTCGTTATTGCCTTTGCGGAACGGCGGTCGGGCGGACGGCCGGTCGGTACACCCGGTGCGGCAGCGACCGCCGCATCAGCCGACCGCCTGACCGACACCGTCGTGGTGGTCACCAACGATGCCATGTCGCCCCTGTTCGAAGCCGTCATCGAAGCGACCGAAGAAGCGATTTACAACTCGCTCTTCAAGGCAGAGACGGTGCGCGGGTTTCGCGGGACTATTCGGGCGTTACCGATCGACTCGACGGTGGCCATTCTCAAGCGCCACGCCGTGCTGCGGTGATGATGCCTCAGGCGACCCGGCAGTTCACTCGACTGAAGGCGCTGAGAAACGCCCGATATACCTCGGGGTGCCAGCTGGTGCGGTCCCGGGCCAATTCGGCGATCGCCTGTGATGGCGCGACGGCCGGGCGGTAGCTCCGGGTCGAGGTCAGCGCATCGAACGCATCCACGATCCCGATGATCTGAGCCTCGAGGGGAATCTCGAGTCCGTAGAGGTGGTCGGGGTAGCCACTCCCGTCGTGCCGCTCGTGATGCCACCGGATGATGGGGGCCACGTCCCACGGCAACCGGGTCGCGCCGAGCAGCTCCAGGCCACGTTGCGGGTGGGTCCGAATCACTTCGCGCTCGTCCGCCGCGAGCCTTCCCGGCTTCGTGAGTATCTCCCGCGGAACCAGAACCTTGCCGATGTCATGCAGGTAAGCCCCGACGTACACGGTCGACCGCTGGCGCTCGTCGAGCCCGAGGGTGCGAGCGACATCGAGGGCGTATGCGGCGACACGCCTGCAGTGCCCGAATGTGTAGTGGTCGGCGCACTCGATCAGGGAGGCCAGCTGATGCACGATCTGCAGTCGCTGCCGCTCGGCCGCGTCCCGGCCACGGCGGAGCCGAGCCGGGCGCCGGGCGAGGTGGGGCCGATGGGACGGTCGGGAGAAGGCGATCATGTTCACGATATCTGAAGATGCTCGAGGGGCTGCGCGGTCACGCAGGCTCGAGTGAAAAAAGCCCGAAGTGGTGCAACCCCCACGAATCTGCGCGGTTGCGCGGGTGGTTCGTCCGGACGTATCGTCACGCGTGCCCCTGACGCCGTCGACCCCTACCAGCTCACGGAGCCAGCCGACCATGAGCGACGTTCTGTCGCCCAACATCGCTCATCTGGAAACGTCGGCGACGATTGCGATTTCGCAGGAGGCGAAACGGCGCCGGGCGGCGGGGGAGGATGTGATCGACCTGGGAGCGGGGGAGCCGGATTTCCCCACCCCTCAGGTCCCCGTCGAGGCCGGGATCCGGGCGATCAAAGAAGGAAAGACCCGATATCCGGCGAACGAGGGCATTCTCGAGCTGCGCGCCGCCGCGGCGAAGCATCTCTCCCTGCTCTCCGGCGGCCGTCCGGTGAACGCCGACAACATCGTCGTCTCGACGGGGTCGAAGCAGTCGCTCTTCAACGCCTGCTTCACGCTGTTCGGCCCGGGGGACGTCGTAGCGATCCCGTCTCCCGCCTGGGTGTCGTATCCGCAGATCATCCACCTCGCCCGGGCGCGGCCCGTGCTCATCGCCGGTCACCCCGAGTGGGGGCTGAAGGTGAGCGTACGCGAGCTGGAGCGCATTCTCCCGGCGCCCAAGGGACTGATTCTCTGTTCCCCCTGCAACCCGACGGGATCGGTCTACACCCTCAGTGAGCTGCGCTCGATCGCGCAGTGGGCGGCCGAGCGCAAGGTGTGGGTGATTTCCGACGAGATTTACCGGCGCATTCACTACGGCAGCGGGCCGGCTCCGTCGTTCCTCGACCTCCCCGACGACCTGTTGGAGCGAGTGGTCGTCGTGACGGGCGTCAGCAAGGCGTATGCGATGACGGGGTGGCGCGTGGGCGTTGCCCTCGCTCCCGGTCCGATCGCCAAGGCGATGGCTGCGCTGCAATCGCACACGACGTCCGGTGCGAACCACATGGCGCAGTACGCGGCGGCTGCGGCGTTCGCCGACGAGCGGCTGGAGCAGGACGTGCAACGCATGGTGGCCGAGTTCCGGCGCCGCCGCGACATCCTCACCGCGGGCTTCCGGCGCCACCTCCCCGGGGTGGAGTTCGTCGAGCCGCACGGGGCGTTCTACTTCTTCTTCCGGACCGACGCCTTCGTCGGGATCTCGGGAACGGACTTCTGCACCCGGCTCATCACCGAGACCGGCGTCGCGCTCGTTCCGGGAGCAGCGTTCGGCGACGACCGCTGGACGCGGCTCTCCTACGCCGCCGCGACGAGCGACATCGAAAAGTCGCTGGATCGGATCGTCGGTTTCGCGAAGCGGTTGGGGTGAGGAGAGGCGCGCACATGCACTACGAAGCCAAGATCCAGCCGCTCGAAGGCAAGCTCCCCAAAGTCAGCTACCGCTGGGATCCCGAGACGGACATCCTCTCGGCGGTCTGCAAGGGCATTCCCAAGGCAGCGGGGATGAACGGCACCGTCGATCTCGAGGGCAGCGACGGCTCGTTCGTGCTGCTCGACGTCGCGGGCGGGTTGCTGCGCGGGCTCGACGTCGTGACCTGGCCCGACGATATCCGCACTGTGGACGCGCTAGCGGTGCCCGCGGCGGCTTCGGAGGCGCGCGTGCTGTTCCCGTCGCGGCGCTCGCAGCCGTCGGTGGCCGCGGTGGAGATCGATACGGCGCTGGTGGTCGAAAAGAACGCGACCGAGTCGGTGATCCACATTCGGGTCGGGCGCGTCAAACCGGCGACCATCGTGCGCGTCGCCGATCATCTGCTGGTCGAGGTCGACAAGCAGTCCCGGCTCGCCGGGCTGTGGCTGCTCGAGGTTCCGCCCTTCCCGAACGTCGAGGCCACCGCGTAGTGGAAGACGAACGGCTCCAGCGTTACGCCGCGGAGCTGTTCGCCGTCGAAGACCCCATCCTGGCCCGCGTGCGCGCCCGCCATGCCGAGCGCGAGCTGCCGCCGATCCACATTTCGCCCGATGAAGGCAAGCTGCTGCACGTCCTGGTGCGGCTCGTGGCCGCCCGCCGCGTGCTGGAGATCGGGTCGCTGGCGGGGTACTCCGGGATCTGGCTCGCCCGGGCGCTGCCGGCCGACGGCCTGCTGACCACGCTCGAGGTCGACCCGCACCACGCCGGGCTCGCCCGCCAGGCTTACGAAGAGGCGGGCCTTGGCGGCCGCGTCCGGCTGCTGGAGGGTGATGCGCGCGACACCTTGCGGACCCTCGAGCCTGGGTTCGACGTCGTCTTTCTCGATGCGGACAAAGAACCGCTGCCCGAGTATTTCGAATGGAGCGTGCGGTTGCTGCGCAACGGCGGGCTGCTGCTGTGCGACAACGCCTTCCTGCATGGGACCGTGGTGGAAGCGGACAACGATTCTCCGGCGACTGAAGGGGTGCGGGCCTTCAACCGGCTCGCGGCCTCGGATCCCCGCGTCGTGTCGGCCATCGTGCCGCTGCGCGACGGGATCGTCGTCGCGGTGAAGGTGTCGACGTGACCCCTCGCGGCTGGCTCGACGACCTGTACGCGAGCGGGGTGACACCGGCCTCCTTCCTCCCCGACGCGA
>DATLVL010000413.1:0-4946 GCA_035577525.1 Gemmatimonadales bacterium
CTCGGCGTCGTTTATCCCGGTGTACGCGTCGCTCAACGAGCGCGACGTCGAGGCGGGGCGCGCCCTCGCCGGTGCGGTCGCCGGGCTGCTCCTGCTGGCGACGGGGACCCTGGCGTTGATCGGCGTCGTGTTCGCCGGGCCCCTGACCACGATCCTGGCGCCGGGGCTGGCGCCCGGGACGCGGGTCATCGCGGTGTCGTTGATGCGGCTGCTGTTCCCGATGTCCGGCGTCATGGTGTGCTCGGCGTGGTGCCTCGGGATTCTCAACACGCATCGTCGCTTTTTTCTGTCGTACGCCGCGCCGGCGCTGTGGAACGTCGCCGGAATCGCGGCCCTCGTCGGAGCCGCCACGTGGCTCGTCAGCCCCGCGCTGCCCGTCGATCAACAGCTCTACCGCCTCGCACTGGCGCTCGCCTGGGGCACGGTCGCCGGCAGCCTGCTGCAGGTTGCCGTCCAGGTGCCGGCGTGCTGGCGCCTGCTGCACGGCATCCCGCTGCGCTTCAGTACGGCGCCCGAGGGCGTGCGCTCGGTGCTCGTCGCGTGGGCCCCGCTGGTCCTCGGGGCGGGGGTGGCGCAAATCGCGTCTCTGGTGGACACGTTTCTGGGATCGCTCGCGGGACAGGGCGGCGTCTCGAGTCTCGTATATGCCCAGCTGATTCAGATCCTGCCGGTGAGTCTCTTCGGGACCTCGGTCGCCGCGGCGTCGCTGCCCGACCTGTCGCGCGATGCCACCACCACGACGCCCAATGAGCAGCTGCGCACGCGCATTGCCACCGGGTTCCGGCGCATCACGTTTTTCGTCCTGCCCTCGGCGGTGGCGTTCGCCGCGCTGGGTCCGGTCATCGTGGGTGCGTTGTTTCAGACCGGCCGCTTCGGCGACAGCGATACGGCAATCGTCGGCGGGGTGCTGTCGGCATACGGCGTGGGGCTCCTGGGCCAGTCCACGGTGAAGCTCTTCGCGTCGGGATTCTACGCGCTGCGCGACACCCGGACGCCGGTGAAGATCGCGTCGTTCTCGCTGCTCGTGTCGAGCGTGTTGGCGTACCTGTTCATGCGGCTGTACGGCCCCGCGGGGATCGCCCTCGGCTCGTCGCTCGGGCAGACGCTGAACGTGGTGTTGCACCTCAAGGACCTCGATATCCGCATCGGACGGGTGCTGGGGCCGGCCGACTGGCGGGCGTTCGGCACGAGCGTCGTGGCGGCGCTGCTGGCCGGTGGGGCGGGGGTGGCCGCGACCCGCCTCGGCGCCGGGCTGGGACCGATCGCCCTGGCCCTTCTCGCCCTGGGTATCTTCGGTGTGACGTACGCCGCTCTGGCCTTCGCCCTGCGACACCCCGACGCCACCCGCCTATGGACGTCCCTGCGCTGATTGATCGAAAACTCGCGTCGCTCCCCGACCGGCCCGGCGTGTATCTGTGGAAGAACGCTGCCGGCGACGTATTGTACGTCGGGAAGGCGAAGAGCCTGCGCTCCTGCGTGCCACAGTACTTCGCTCCGGACCACCAGGACACCCCGGAACGGTCGGCGCTGGCCGCGCAGATCGCGGATCTCGAGACGATCCTCGTCCCCAATGAAGCGCAGGCGCTGTTGCTCGAGAACAACCTCATCAAGGAGCACCAGCCGCGCTTCAACATCCGGCTGCGGGACGACAAGAGTTATCCTCGCATCGCCGTCACTCTGGGCGAGCCGTTCCCGCGCGTCCTCGTGGTGCGCCGCATTCAACTCGAGGGCGCGCGCTACTTCGGGCCCTATACCGACGTCGGGACGCTACGGCAGACGCTCAGCATCATCCGCCGGTTGTTCACCGTGCGCAGCTGCCACTACGATCTTCCCGGCGACGCACCGGACCGACCCTGTCTCGACTATCACATCGAACGGTGCAAGGCGCCGTGCGTCGGCTACCAGACCCAGGCCGACTACGCCCGCATGATCGACGACGTCCTCCTGTTCCTCGAAGGGAAGACGCTCGAGGTGCGGACCCGCCTGCGCGAGCGGATGCAGCAGGCGTCGGGAGAGCTGGATTTCGAACGGGCGGCGCAGCTGCGCGACGCACTGCAGTGGCTGGAACAGGTCGAAAAGCCGCAGACCGTCGAGCTGGTGGGCGGCGGCGATGCCGACGCGATCGGACTGGCGCGGGACGGCGACGACGCGTGTGGGGCGATTCTCAGGATCCGCGACGGGCGGGTGATCGCGCGGGAGCATCGCTTCCTGGAGCGGGCGGGTGGGGAGACCGAGGCGGAAGTGCTGGCGGCGTTCCTGGTGCGGTTCTACCTGCCGCTCGACGCACGCGCGCGGCGCGTCCTGCTGCCCTTCGTGCCGGAAGACCTGGGCAGTCTGCAGGCGCTCGCTCCCGACATCGAGTGGGCGGTGCCGCAGCGCGGCACCAACGCGAAGCTCGTCGAGCTGGCGGAGCAGAACGCCCGGCATCTGCTGGAGAGCCTGTTGCTCGAGTCGTTCGACGTGGAGGAGCGCGCGGCCGACCCCGTGTACGCGCTGGGGCGCGACCTGGGTCTCGCCCGGGTGCCGCGCTCCTTCGTCTGCATCGATATCTCGACGAATCAGGGCAAGGACACCGTCGGGTCGCTGGTGTGGTTCGAGGCGGGCCGCCCCAAGAAGGCCGAGTATCGACGCTACCGCATTCGCGGCCCCCAGCAGGACGATTTCGCGGCAGTCGGTGAAGTGGTCACGCGCTTTCTCAAACGCCGCAGCGACGAGCAGCGTCCGCTTCCGGATCTGATCGTGATCGACGGCGGAAAGGGACAGCTTGGTGCGGCAGTGACCGCCGCTGCGGTGGTCGAGGGGGCTGCCGCGGTCCCGTTCGCGAGTCTCGCCAAGCGGGACGAGGAGGTCTACCTCCCCGATCGCGAGGCGCCGCTCAAGCTGTCGCGGCGCAGCCCGTCGCTCAAGCTGTTGCAGCGTGCCCGCGACGAGGCGCATCGGTTCGCTGTGACCTACAGCCGGCAGCGGCGCTCGCGCCGCACCATCACGTCACAGCTGCTGACGATTCCCGGTGTCGGGCCGAATCGCCGCCGCAAGTTGTTGGAGCGCTTCGGATCGGTGGCGGGGGTGCGCACGGCGACGCGCGAGGAGATCACGTCGCTTCCCGGGTTCTCGCGCACGCTCGCCGAGCGGATTCTCGACCGGTTGGGATCAACGTGACGCTCGCCTGGTCGCTCGAGTGCTCGGCGTGCGGCGCGCAACGCAGCGCCGACGGCCTGCCCGGTGTCTGCGCAGCGTGCGGCGCGCCGTATCTCGTACGCTATCCCGCGACGCCCGCCCCTGCGGCAAAGGCGGCACTGGCGAAGCGTCCCTGGACGATGTGGCGCTACCGCGAGTGGCTGCCGCTCGAGCCGGAGCAGCAGGCGGTTTCGCTCGGCGAAGGGGGAACACCACTGCTCGATGCGCCGCGGATCGCAGAGCGGCACGGTTTCGGACGGTTGCTCGTGAAGGACGAGTCGGTGAACCCCACCGGCTCGTTCAAAGCGCGGGGGCTCGCAGCCGCGGTGACGCGAGCCAGCGCCGCCGGCGCCAGGGCGTTCGTCGTGCCGACCGCCGGGAATGCCGGTGTGGCGCTCGCGGCATATGCCGCACGTGCCGGACTGACGGCGCGCATCTACGCGCCCAAGACCACGCCGCCCACGATTCTCTCCCAGATTCGCTCCTACGGCGCGGAGCTGGAGCTCATCCCCGGTCACATCGGTGACTGCGGCAAGGCGGCTCGCGTCTACGCCGCCGAACACGGGGCGGTCGACGTATCGACGCTGCGGGAGCCATATCGCATCGAAGGGAAGAAAACGCTGGGACTCGAGCTTGCAGAACAGCTCGACTGGCACCTCCCGGAAGCGATTGTGTACCCCACGGGTGGAGGTACGGGGTTGATCGGCATGTGGAAGGCGTTCGGCGAGCTGCGCCGGGCGGGCTGGATCGATGGGTCGTTGCCGCGACTCTACGCGGTGCAGGCGAGCGGATGCGCACCGGTGATTCGCGCTTTCGAAACGGGCGCCGACCGCTGCACCCCGTGGCCGGATCCCACGACCGTCGCCGCGGGGCTCCGCGTCCCCGGGCCGCTGGGCGACCGCCTGATGCTCACGGCTTTGCGGCAGAGTCACGGCGGGGCAATCGCGGTGTCCGACGAGGCCCTCATGGAGGGTGCCCGCGAGCTGCAGGTGGACGCAGGGATCGATGCCGCTCCCGAGGGCGGGGCGACCCTCGCGGCGGCGCGGGGGCTCCTGGCTGCCGGGTCGATCAGGCCGCACGAAACGGTGGTTCTCTTCAATACCGGCGCCGGGTGGCTGTATCGCACCTAAGCCGTTTATATTTGCGGACTTCGAGCCATGCCAATCGCCGTAATCGACCCCTTCGCTGGTATCAGCGGCGACATGACGCTCGGCGCCCTGTTGTCGCTCGGGGTACCGGAGTCATGGCTCGTGGAGCTGCCTGAGCGACTCGGGCTTGGTGCGGTAATGGTTTCGATTCGCGACGCCCGGCGCGCTGGGGTTACGTGCAAGCAGGTGGAGTTCGCGATTCCCGACGAGCCGCATGGCCGCCACGTCGGTGAGTTGATCCGGCTCGTCGAAGCGGCACCGGTCTCGGCGTGGACGCGCGAGCGGGCGGTGCGGGCGTTCCGGCTCGTCGGCGAAGCCGAAGGGCGCGTACACGACACGACGCCCGAACGGGTGCATCTGCACGAAGTCGGGGCCGTCGACGCAGTGCTCGACATCGTCGGGGCGATCGAGGGATTCGAGCGGCTCGGCGTGGACGCGATTTATCACTGGCCGGTCGCGCTCGGGTCGGGGTGGGTGGAGGCCGCGCATGGACGGCTGCCGGTGCCGGCCCCGGCAACGGCGCTGCTGCTCGAGGGGATCGAAGTCCGAGCAAACGGTCCGGTGGAGGGAGAAGCCACGACACCGACGGGCGCGGTGCTGTTGCGTGTGCTCTCGTCGGGG
>DATLVL010000414.1:0-2170 GCA_035577525.1 Gemmatimonadales bacterium
GCCGCGAGTTCGACGAACAAACTGGCGCTCCGGCACTCGGTGTTCGGCACGCGACCATTTGGCGGCGGCACCGTCGAGCAGGCGCATTTCCTCCAGCGTACGATTGGCGATCAGGCGACGCTGCCGCTTATGGTCCAGCAAACGTCGAGCCTGACCGAGAATGAATCTGACGGCGACCATGAGCGAGAAGTGGACCCAGAAGGCATGACAGCCCGAGACACACCGCGCGGCGTCTCCTGGGACTTCAGTACGATCCCGCTGTTTCCGCCTGACCGGGTAAATCGCCCTCAAACCTCATACCCGCCAGCGGCACTACCGTCACCAACCGTCCTGCGCCGCAAATGCTCGGCGTGCGAGGAGTCGGCGCGAGACGAGGAGACCGACGGCGTCATTCGCCGCCAGCCCGATGTCACCGCCGGCGCCCCGCAGCACGACCTGAGCGACGTGCCGATCGGCGACAGCGTGCTCCGGTCACTGGGACAACCGCTCGGCGGCGAAGTGCGCGCCATGCTTGAACCGGGCTTCGGTCGGTCGCTGGCCGACGTGCGCGTCCGCGCCGACGCTGCCGCCGCCCGTGCCGCCGACGCGTTGCACGCCCGTGCCTGCACGTTCGGGTCGTCGATCTGGTTCGGCGCTGGCGAGTACCGGCCCGACACCAGCGACGGTCGGCGCCTGCTGGCCCACGAGGTCGCCCACACCGTGCAGCAAGCCGGCGGGCCGGTCGGCGGGCAGGCCAAGCTCACGATCGGACGGACGGACGACCCGGCCGAACGGGCCGCCGATGCCGCGGCCGACGCCGTGCTGCGAGGCGAGCGAGTGTCGCTCTCCACGGGCGCCGCCACGGCCGTGCGCCGCCAGCCCAAGGGCGACGCACGCGACTGCGCGGCCACCTCGACGGGTTCGAGCACGGCCACGGTAAAGTGCGGTGATCGCGAGTTCCGCGTCACGGCGACGCCCGTGACCGAGCGACACCCGGCGACGCGCGTCACAGCCACGCCCGACATCGACGGCACCGACATCTCGCTCAACGTCAGCATCTGCCGCGGCGGCACCGAGGTCAGGATCAAGCCGAGCGTGAACCTGCCCGGGGCCCTCCGGACCGCCATCGGCAACGCCATCTCCAGCGGCAGCATCGGCAACGTCACCGTCAAGCCCCGTGCCCAGATCACCTGGCTCCAGTCGAAGCAGTTCGAGGTGTCCATCACCGGTGGTCCCGACATCGACGTCAGTTCGGGACAGGTCACAGGCGGCACGGTCGGCGGCGCCGTTGACACGGGGGATGTGAAGGTCGGCGGCAACGTGATCCTCGGGCCCGACGGCAAGCCCGTCGGTGGCGGCATCACCATCGGATCGTCGACCAAGCCGAAGGCCGTCGACTGCCACGACGAGAACATCGTGCTCCAGCTGTCATGCGAGAGCGTGACCCGTACCCCCGGCAATCCGGCCGTCCCCGGCGTCGATCCCAAGGCGGTCGACGAGCAGCTTGAGATCTTTTTCGATTACATGAACACCAAGATCCGAGAGGGCGAGCTCCCCTCGCAGGCCCGCCTCGATGAGCTCACGGCCCAGGGCGCACGCGTCGTGTCGATCGACGGCTTCGCTTCGCCGGAGGGCCCGCGTAAGCCGGGCCCCGGGTTCATCGGCAACAACCAGCTGTCGGCGAACCGGGCAGACACGGCCGAGGCCTGGCTGCGACGACACGCCCCCCAGCTGATCCCGCCGACTTACACCACGCGCTCGACAATCGGCCAGGGTGAGATCGGGCCGGCCGATGTGAACGGTCGGGAGCCCGTAGTGCCCGCCAAGGACGTCACCTACCCGTCCCTCCGCAAGGCCACCATTCACCTCACCCGCACGATCCCAGGCACGCCGGGGCGGCCGGCCACGCCCGACACTTCCAAAACCGACAGCGTCGACTGCCCCGACGACGTCAAACGCGCCGCCCGCAAGGTTCTGCGCAACCCGTAGCGAAGGACACGCAGCGCGGCGGGCGAGGGGCTCCTGGCGCGGTTCAGGGCGGCGCGGCGGGGGAGGTAGCCGCTGGCCGCTGCCGGTAGGCCATGCGTACGGTTACGATCGGTTTCGCCTATTTAAACTATTGTGATCGCTTCGATCGCTTGTGTGCGGTTTGCCCTTTGGTGAGGGAACGGGGCGCTGGCGCGGTTCAGGG
>DATLVL010000415.1:0-2182 GCA_035577525.1 Gemmatimonadales bacterium
CGCAAGCGACGTCTATACGCGCTATGCAACGGCGGGGACGCCCACCTACGCCGAGTACAAGACCCTCACCGACTATCTGTTTCGCACCGTCGCGCGCGAAGCGGGGCGACTCGGCCTCGCGGTCCATCTGCACGTGCTCGAGACGTTCGGCGGATTTTACACGGCCGAGGGCGCGACGCCCGCCAAGCTCGAGCCGGTGTTCAACGATGCGACGCTGCGCGGCACGAATTTCGTCATCATCCACGGCGGCTGGCCGGCGGTCGGAGAAACCGAAGCGATGCTCGGCAAGCCGAACGTCTATGCCGACATCTCGATGATCGATCAGATGCTGGGCGCCGCCGAGCTGGCCCAGGTGCTGCGCGCCTGGCTCACGCGCTGGCCCGACAAGGTGCTCTTCGGCACCGACGCTTTCGAAGGCGGCCCCGATCAGGGATGGGAGGAAGGGGCCTACGTCGCCGCGACGACGGCGCGCCGCGCGCTGGCACTCGCGCTGACGGGAATGCTGCGCGACGGCGAGATCGACGCCGCGCAAGCTCGCGCCCTCGCCCGCAGGGTGCTGCGCGACAACGCGATCGCCTTGTATCACCTGAACCGGTGACACCAATCACAGGCTGAACCGCCCCATGGAGTGGTACTCTCTGTTCATGGTGACGCGCTCCGCGATCTGCGCGCTGCTCGGCGTCCTCGCCGCGTGCCGCGCGAGCCCCGTCGGTCCCCAGCCGTCCAGCGGGGCCCCGGCGATCCACGTGCAGGGCAATCGCCTCGTCGACGCCGCCGGTCACACCGTACGATTGCGCGGCGTGGACCGCTCCGGCGCGGAGTACGCCTGCGCACAGGGGTGGGGCTTCTTCGACGGTCCGGTGGATTCCGCCGCCGTCCTGGCGATCGCGTCGTGGCACGCCACAGCCGTACGCGTGCCGCTCAACGAAACCTGCTGGCTCGGCATCAACGGCGTCGCGGCCGCCTATTCGGGCGCAGCCTATCGTCAGCAGATCAGTGACTTCGTGTCGCGGCTCAACGCGGCCGGACTGATCGTGATCCTCGATCTCCATTGGGCCGCGGCGGATTCCGGGATCGCGCTCGCTCAGGCCCCGATGCCCGACCGCGATCACACGCCGGAGTTCTGGCGCCAGGTCGCCACCACCTTCAAGGGCAACGACGCGGTGGTCTTCGACCTGTTCAATGAGCCCTACCCCGACAACAACAGCGACACCCGCGAGGCGTGGCGCTGCTGGCGCGACGGCGGGACGTGCAGCGGCGTGCCGTTCCAGGCGGCGGGGATGCAGGAGCTGGTCGATGCCGTGCGCGGGGCCGGCGCGACCAACGTAATCATGGTCGGCGGAATCGAATACGCCGCGGATCTCGCACACTGGCTCGCCGACGCCCCGGCCGACCCGCAGCACAACCTGGCCGCGTCGTGGCACATCTACAACTTCAGCTGGTGCAATTCCATGACCTGCTGGAACGGCGCCGCCGATTCCGTCGCCCGGCAGGTCCCGCTCGTCCTCGGTGAGCTGGGACAGAACGACGGCGGCTCGGGCTTTGTCGACTCGCTGATGAGCTGGATGGACGCGCGCTCGCAGAGCTATCTCGCGTGGACCTGGGACGTGTGGGGCCAGTCGCTCGACTTGATCAAGAGTTACGACGGGACTCCCACGCCGTACGGCGCAACCTTCAAGAGCCGCTTTCAGCAACCGTAACCGCTTACTCTGCAGGTAGTTGGTGTCTAGCTTTCCGTTTCTCCATGGCCGACGCGCTCGCAGTCCTCACCGCCACGCTCGCCGATCGCTACACGGTCGAGCACGAGCTGGGACGCGGCGGCATGGCGACCGTTTATCTCGCGCGCGACACCAGGCACGATCGGGCGGTCGCGATCAAGGTGCTGGAGCCCGACCTGGCGGCCGCCTTCGGCGCCGAGCGGTTCCTGCGCGAGATCGGAATCGCGGCACAGCTGTCGCACCCCTACATCGTGCCGCTGATCGATTCCGGCGAGGCGGCGGGGCTGCTCTACTATGTCTCGCCGTTCATCCCCGGCGGCTCACTGCGCCAGCGTCTGGAGCAGGACGGCCGGCTCCCGCTGAAGGACGCGCTGCGCATCGTCGAGGAAGTGGGCGCCGGGCTCGATTACGCGCATCGCAACGGCTTCGTGCACCGCGACGTGAAACCCGAAAACATCCTGTTC
>DATLVL010000416.1:0-6620 GCA_035577525.1 Gemmatimonadales bacterium
CCCCGACCTGGAGCGGCTGCTCTCGAGCGTCGGCTTCGTCGTGGCTCCCAAGGATGACCGCCTCGGCGTCCAGGTGCCGGGGTGGCGACCCGACGTGACGCGCGAGGTCGATCTCATCGAGGAGGTCGCGCGTCTCTCCACGTACGATGCCTTCCCTGACGAGCTGCGCCCGTACCGTCCCGGGACCGTACCGGATGCGGTGTCGGAGCAGGTGCTCGCCCACGTGCGCCGGACGCTCGCGCAGGCGGGGTTCCTCGAATGTCGCAACACGCCGCTCGGTCCTGGCGACGCTCCCGAAGCCGTGGCGCTCAAGAATCCGCTGTCGACGGAAGAGTCGCACCTGCGCAGCCGGCTGCTCCCCGGGCTGGTAGGTCGCGTCGAGTACAACTGGACGGTGCGGGAGCGCGACGTGCGGCTGTTCGAGGTGGGGACGGTCTTTCACGCGGAGGGCGGGGGAAAGCCGGACGAGCGCCTTGCTGTGGCTGCGATCTTGACCGGGGCGAGGCGTCCTCCGCATTGGACAGAGGCTGCGAAAGTGCCTGATATGGACTTATGGGACCTCAAGCAGCACTTTGAGTTAGCTGTTGCGGTGGCGGCCCCGGGCGCCCGGGTAGTGCCGGGCGACGCGGTCGACGTCTGGCGAGCAATCGAGGCGGGGAATCGGGTGGTAGGACGGGCCGGGCGGCTCGCGGCCGACGCACCGAAGTGGGCGGGAGCCGTCCTCGGGTTCGAGGTCGAGATCGACGTCCAGGCGGAACGGGGGCTCACGTTCACCCCGTTGTCCGAGCAGCCGGCCACCGTGCAGGATCTCTCCCTCGTCCTCCCCGGCGGCGTGGCGGCGGAACAGGTGGAGGCGGTGCTGCGGCGCGACGGACGGCCGCTGCTGGAGCGGTTGGAGGTGTTGGACGAGTACCGCGGGCCGAACGTGCCGGCCGGCACCCGCGGAGTTACCTGGCGATGCGTGTTCCGCGATCCCGCGCGGACGCTGGTGGATCGCGAAGTCGATGCGGTGATCCGGCGCTCGCTCGAGGCGTTGGAGGGAGAACTGGGTGTACGACGGAGAACGGGCTGATCTGCGGGCGCTCGATCAACTCGAAGCGGTGCTGCGCGAGCTCGGCGAAGAGCTGGCGACGTGGCGGTCGCGCGGGCTGAAGGGGGAGCCCGGGCGCGGGGGTGGAGGGGGATCGCGGTCCGCGGAGCTCGAGAGTGAGAACCGGCAGCTGCGCGGGCGGCTCGAAGCGGCGCGAACCCGCGTGCAGGAGCTGGTGAACCGGCTGGCGTTTCTGGAAGAGCAGGCGCGCGAGGCGGCCACCACCGGCGGGAGTGCGGCACGGTGAGCACGAAGAAACACGCAGTGAAGGTCATGATCGGCGGCGAGGAGTACACGGTTCGTTCGGACCTCGCTCCCGACTACACCCGCGAAGTGGCGGGATATCTGGACCAGGCGCTGAAACGGGTGCTGGCGCAGGGCGGGCTGGTGGAGACGCATAAGGCGGCCATCCTCGCGGCCCTGGATATCACGAACGAGCTGTTTCAGGCGAAAAAGGGAGAGCGGGAAGTGGCGGCGCGTCTGGCCGCGCTGGCCGACGACTTCGCCAAGATGTTGCCGCCCGGCCGCCGCAAAGCGGTCGAGCGCTAAAGCCAAACGCAGTACGACAAATTCGCGCCGGGCCCAGGCGTCCGGTGCGTCGGAGTATAGATCGATGTCTCTGGCACTCGGAATCATTGTGGCCGCCGCTGGCGGGGCGATTGCGGGCGGAGCGGTCTTGTATGTCCTGGGGCGGCGCGTCGAGCGGCGCGTCGCCGACGCCGCGACACGGCTTGCCGCCCGGGAACGCGAGCGGCAGCTCAAGGAAGCGCAGGCGCGCATGGAGCTCGAGGCGCGCGAGGAGCTGCTGCGCGGCCGCGAAGCGCTCGACCAGGAGCTCTCGGGCCGGCGCCGCGACATCGAGCAGCGCCAGGGCGCGGTCGATCGGGCGCAGCAGGGGCTGGCTGAGCGGGAACGGGACCTCGGCAAGCGCGAGCAGTCGCTCAAGGATCGCGACAAGGCCGTTGCCGCGAAGGAGCAGGAGGCCCGGACGCAGCTCGAGCGCGTGGCGGGGCTCTCGGCCGAGGACGCGAAGGCCGAGCTGAAACGCGGGCTCGAAGACGAAGCGCGCAGCGATGCCGCCGCCCTGCTGCGGGACATCCGGGAGCAGGCGCAAAAGAACGCCGATCGCGAGGCCAAGAAGGTCGTGGCGCTGGCCATCCAGCGGATCGCCGCCGAGCACACGGCCGAGACCACCGTCTCGGCCGTTGCGCTTCCCTCCGACGAGATGAAAGGCCGCATCATCGGCCGCGAAGGGCGCAACATCCGCGCCTTCGAGGCGGCGACGGGCACCGACGTCATCATCGACGACACACCTGACACCGTCGTCATTTCCTGCTTCGATCCGGTGCGCCGCGAGGTCGCACGCCTCTCGCTCGAGCGCCTGATCGCCGACGGCCGCATCCATCCCGGCCGCATCGAGGAGATCGTTCGCAAGGCCCAGGAGGAAATCGAGGCGGGCATCGTCGAGGCGGGAGAGCGCGCCGTCTACGACACGGGCCTGCGCGGCATGCACCAGGAGCTCGTGAAGCTGGTGGGGCGGATGCGCTATCGCACCTCCTACGGCCAGAACATCCTGGAGCACTCGAAGGAAGTCGCTTGGATCGCCGGCATGATGGCCGCCGAGCTCAAGCTCGACGTGCCGCTGGCGAAGCGCGGCGGCCTGCTGCACGACGTCGGCAAGGTCCTGACGCACGAGCATGAAGGCACCCACGTGCAGCTCGGCGTCGAAGTCGCGACCAAGTACGGCGAGCACCCCCTCGTCATCAACTGCATCGCGGCGCACCACGACGACGTGCCACACGACTCCGCCGTCAGCGTCATCGTCCAGGCGGCCGACGCGGTGTCGGGCTCGCGGCCCGGGGCCCGGCGTGAGGCCTTCGAGACCTACGTGAAGCGGCTCACTGCGATCGAGCAGATCGCGGGGGAGTTCGCGGGCGTCGAAAAAGTGTTCGCGATCCAGGCGGGACGCGAAGTCCGCGTGGTCGTCTCACCCAACGCCGTGGATGACGTCAAGGCGAACACCCTCGCCCAGCAGATCTCCCGCAAGATCGAGGGCGACCTGCAGTATCCCGGGCAGATCAAGGTCGTGGTGATCCGTGAGACGCGTGCGGTGGACTTTGCCAAGTAGCGCCCGGTTGATCGACGGTGTCGCCATCGGCAAAACGATGCGCGCCGAGCTGGGAGGAGACATCGCGCGGCTCAAGGAACGTGGCGTCACTCCCGGGCTCGCCGCCGTCCTGGTGGGCGAAAACCCGGCCTCCGCGACCTACGTCCGCATGAAGGGCAAGGCGTGCGACGAAGTCGGCCTGTATCACGAAACGATCACCCATCCCGCCGCTATCACCGAAGCCGACCTCCTCGCCCTGGTGGATCGCTTGAACGCGGATCCCAGGATCCACGGCATCCTGGTGCAGTTGCCGCTGCCCAAGCACATCAACGCCGGGCGGGTGCTGCTCAGGATCGATCCCGCGAAGGACGTCGACGGCTTCCACCCCGTGAACGTCGGGAAGGTGTCGACCGGGGACCCGACGGGATTCCGTCCCGCCACGCCGTATGGCGTTCAGCAGCTCCTCGTGCGCAGTGACATCGAGACGACCGGCGCCAACGTCGTGATCGTGGGCCGCTCCAACATCGTGGGGCGGCCGATGGCCGCGCTGCTGCTGCAGGACGGCCCTGGCGGCAACGCCACGGTCACGGTCTGCCACTCCCGCACCCGCAATATGGCATCGGTCACGCGGCAAGCCGACATTCTCATCGTCGCCATGGGCAAGCCGGAGTTCGTCACCGGTGACATGGTCCGCCCGGGCGCGGTGGTGATCGACGTCGGGGTCAATCGCGTCGACGATCCGTCGGCGAAACAGGGATACCGGCTCGTCGGGGACGTGAAGTTCGCGGAAGCGAGCGCGGTCGCGTCCGCCATCACTCCGGTGCCGGGCGGGGTCGGCCCGATGACGATCACGATGCTGCTCGTCAATACGGTCCAAGCGGCTCTGGCGTGGGCGCACCGCTAGACCTGTTCGCCGCGGCGAGTCCCGAGGGGGCGTGGAGCGTTGCCGAGGTCACCCGGCGCGCCAAAGCGGTGATCGAAGGCGGCCTCCTGCCGCTGTGGGTCAAGGGGGAGGTCTCGGGCTTCAAGGCCTACGGCAGCGGGCACTGGTACTTCACGCTGCGCGACAAGGTGGCGCAGCTACGCTGCGTGATGTGGTCGCGCGACAATCAGCGCTTGCCCGCGCCGCCCGGCGACGGCATGGAAGTCTTCGCCTTCGGTTTCCCGACGGTCTGGGAAGAACGCGGCGAATTCCGTCTCACCGTGCGCCACCTCCTGTCCACCGAAGCGGGCGGCCTCTGGCAGGTCGCGTTCGAAAAAGCCAAAAAGGCCCTGGAGCGCGACGGGCTGCTCGATCCCGCCCGCAAGCGCCCGTTGCCGGCGCTGCCGCGGCGCATCGCCGTCGTCACGAGTCCCGACGGTGCGGCGTTTCGAGACATCGCGGTCGTTCTCGAGCGCCGCTGGCCGGCCGATCTCCTGCTCGTGCCGACCCGCGTCCAGGGAGAGGGCGCCGACCGGGAAGTGTGCGCGGCGCTCGCGCTGCTCGCCCGTATCCCCAAGCTCGATCTCGCAATCGTCGGCCGGGGCGGGGGATCGAAGGAAGACCTCTGGACCTTCAACAGCGAGCGCGTGGCGCGAGCACTCGCGGCGGTCCCGGTCCCGGTGGTCTCCGCGGTTGGACACGAGGTGGACGTCACGTTGTGCGATCTGGTGGCTGATGTGCGTGCCCCGACTCCGTCTGCCGCCGCGGTGGCGGCCACCCCTGACCGCAACGAGTTGTCGTCGCAGCTCGACCATTTCGCGCAAGGGCTGGTCCGTGGCCTCCGCGCCCCGACGCGCAACGCCGGGGAACGTATGGAGCGTGCCGGTGACCGCCTGAGCGCCGGTATGACGCGGACCCTGGAACGGGCGAGCTCGCGCGTGGCCGAGGGAGGCGCCCGGCTCGACGCGCTCTCGCCGCTGCGCGTGCTGGCGCGCGGCTATGCGGTGGCACGCGATGCGTCGGGCACCGTGCTGCGCAGCGTCGTGCAATTCCCGCCCGGCCTCGCGTTCCGGCTGCGCGTGCGCGATGGCGAGATCGCTGCGCGCGCCGGCGAGTCGTAATGGCCGAAACCCGCGGGCAGTTTTCCCAGGACCTCGAGCGGCTGGAGCAGATCGTGCGCCGCCTCGAGGGCGAAGACCTCGATCTCGACGAGGCGCTGCGGCTGTTCGAGGAGGGGGTGGAGCGGCTGCGCGCAGCCCGCGACCGCCTCGGGGCGGCGGAGCTGCGCGTGCGGCAGGTCCTCGCCGACCAGGCGGGAAAGCTGCGGCTTGAAGATCTCGATCGCTGATCGCGCGCTCGAGGCCTATCTCACTGACACGCGCACCCGGGTCGATGCCGTGCTCGACCGCTGGTGCACGCGTGCGCAGGAGTTCTGGCCCGCCCCGCTGCCGGCGGCGGTGCGCTACAGCGTGCTGAGCGAGGGGAAACGCCTGCGGCCGACGCTCGTCTGTGCGGCGTACGAGGCGCTCGGCGGCCAGGGCAGCGCCACCGGCATCGCGGAGATCGCCGCCGCCGTCGAAGTGGTGCACGCGTACTCCCTGATCCACGATGACCTGCCGTGCATGGACAACGACGACCTGCGACGCGGGCGTCCCACCGTCCATCGCGCATTCGACGTGCGCGCCGCGACGAGCGCCGGCTACCACATGGTGGGGCTCGCGGCCCGCGTGCTCGCGGCCGGTCTCGACGGGCTCGGCGTGGAGCTCGAGCGCCGCGCTGCCATCGCCCTCGAGCTGTTCCGCGCGGCAGGGGCGGGGGGAATGATCGGCGGGCAGGTGCTCGACCTCGAAGCCGAGCAGCGGGCGATCTCGGTGGCGGCGCTGCGCGAGGTGCACCAGCGCAAGACCGGGGCCCTCATCGCCGCGGCCTGCGTCATCGGCGGGATGGCGGCGGGCGGCGACATTCCGGGCGAGCACCTCGCGGCGCTGCGCGGTTACGGCGAGGCGATCGGGCTCGCGTTCCAGATCGCCGATGACGTACTGGACGCCACCGCGACCTCCGCCCAGCTCGGCAAGACGGCGGGGCGGGACGCCCAACTCGCCAAGTCGACGTTCGTCTCGGTCCTGGGCGTCGGTGCCGCCCGCGCGGAAGCGGAGCGCTTCGCCGCCGTGGCCGTAGACCGTCTGCGTCAGGCGGCATTAGTTTCCCCTACGCTGGTGGCTCTGGCGCATTACATCGTAACCCGGACCAACTAGAATGCAGAATGCAGAATGCAAAATGTAAAATTCTGCATTCATCACTCTGCATTCTGCATTTGAGGTAACTGTGTCCCTGCTCGACACGATCAGCGGTCCCGAAGACGTGCGGCAGCTCTCCAAGGACCAGCTGCAACCGCTGGCCGACGAGGTGCGACGCCGGCTCGTGGACGTCGTATCGCAAACCGGCGGCCATATCGGCGCCGGGCTGGGCGTCGTCGAGCTCACCGTCGCGCTGTGCCACGT
>DATLVL010000417.1:0-4675 GCA_035577525.1 Gemmatimonadales bacterium
CGCGCGCAGGTAGGTGGCGATCTTCCAGATCGGGTCGCCGGAAAGAATCCCGCCGTATGCAGGCATGCCGCGTGGGCGCCCATAATAAATGGATAGATAGATCTCCCCGTCCGATCCACCGTAACGCCAGCGCCCGTCCACGAGACTCGGCCCCACCCACCCTGTCGCACCGCCGCCGTGGCAACCGTCGCAGTTCATCGACGTGAAGACCTTGGCGCCCTCGTCCGCCGACGCGCGGTCTCCGGCGAACGGATTCTTGAGACTTCCCGCTGCCGGAGCCGCCCCACCCGCCTGGACATGCGACGCTGAAAGCACGGTGGGTGGAATGGACGGCCCTGCTCCCCGATTGCACGCAGTGAGCGCGAAGAGCAGCGAGATCCAGTACCACCCCTTGTGCTTCACCGTTCTCCGCCGAGCCCGAACACCCATACCGTGCCGCCCTGACTCGTGCGCCGCGCGATGTCGGGAATGAAATCCGCGGGCGGCCGCACGTCAGCGGGATCGTCGGACCGCACGTCGCCCGCCAGCAGGAACCAGTCGCCCCCGATGCCGTCGCAGATCGCGATGTACTGCTTTCCATCCGGCCCGAGATACGAAATCGGGCTGCCTACGATCCCCGAGCCCAGCTTGAACTGCCACAGCAGCGTGCCGCGGCGCGCATCGACCGCCTTGAACATGCCGTCCAGCGTGCCGTAGAACACGACGTCGCCCGCCGTCACCACGCTGCCGCTCCACACCGGGTAGCGCTCGTGAATCTCCCACACGCGCCGGCCTGCCGCGGCATCCCACGCGATGAACGCCCCCGAGTATCCACCGGCGCCCGCGTGGTACGGCGTCGACGCGCCGATGTAGGGGGTGCCCGCGATATGCGTCGCCTGCACCGCCTCGTAGTCCATGCACATGTTGTTGGTCGAGACGTAGAACAGACCGGTGCGCGGCGAGTACGAGGACGGCGACGCGGGGCTTTTTCCTCCCTCGAGGGTCGGGCAGATGTTCTTGACGTTGCCGCGCGATGCGCCGGTGAGCTTGGTCGAATCGACGAGCGGCCGCCCCGTCGTGAGATCGACGCGCGTCGCCCAGTTGATCGGCGTGAACGGCGCGGCGACGAGCACCTCGCCGGTGGTGCGGTCGATCGTGTACGCGAAGCCGTTCTTGTCGAAGTGCACCAGTACCTTGCGCGGCTTCCCGTGCACCGTCAGATCGGCCAGAATCATCTCGGCGTTGGAATCGAAGTCCCAGCTCTCGTGCGGCGTGAATTGATACGCCCAGACGAGCGCGCCATCCTCGGGCCGCCGCGCCAGCACGCTCGACGCCCACTTGTTGTCGCCGGGCCGCTGCTCCGGATTGTACGGCGATGCGTTGCCGGTGCCGAAGTACACGAGATCGAGCGCCGCGTCGTAGGTCAGCCAGCCCCACACCGGCACGCCAGCCCGCTTCCAGGCGTCGGTCGGCCAGCTCGAAAGCCCTAGGTTCGCGCCCTTGTCGTAGAACGGCCGGAACGTTCCCGGCCGCGCGATCATGTCGGAGTCGGGTCCCTCGTTGTATGCCGTCCAGACCACGCGGCCGGTGGCGAGGTCGAGCGCCTTCACCCAGCCGTGAATGCCGAACTCCCCTCCCGACGGACCGACGAGCACGCGGTCCTTGACGATGAACGGCGCCATCGGCGTCGTTTCGCCCTGCGCCATGTCGGCGATGCGGGTGCGCCAGAGCTGTTTCCCGGTCGTCGCGTCGACCGCCACCGTATGCCCATCGAGCAGGTTGTAGACGATCTTGCCGTCGGCGTAGGCGGCGCCGCGGTTCACCGCATCGCAACAGGCGGTGCCCAGCGCCGTCGGCGAGACGTCGGGACGGTACTTCCAGCGCAGCGGGTACCCGTCCTGGGTGAGGTCGAACGCGTACAGGACGTTGGGGTACGGGGTGACGACGTACATCGTGTGATTGACGACGAGCGGCTGTCCCTCATGCCCCCCCAGGACACCGGTCGCGAAATTCCAGACGAGGTGCAAGCGATTCGCATTCGCCGCCGTGATCTGGCCGAGGCCGCTGAAACGGGTGGCGGCGTAATCCTTCCCCGGCATCGGCCAGTCGCCGTCCGAGACGGCCGTCCGGTCGCCCATCACGAGCAGGGTGAGAGCGGCAACGATGCGCCACAGCATGCTTCCAAACTGCGGTCTCGCCCGGGCGGCGCAAGCGGCTATGATTGTCCATCCACGTCCAAGGACCGATGATGCCTGCCGCCGGCCGAGCCCATATCCTGAATGAGGTGACCTGGCGGACGGTGCGTGAGACGGGCTACCAGGTCGCCGTCCTCCCCTGGGGCGCGACCGAAGCTCATAACACGCACCTTCCCTACGGCACCGACACGATCGAAACCGAAGCGATCGCCGCCCGCGCTGCGCAGCTGGCCTGGGACAAGGGAGCAAAGGTTGCCGTGCTCCCGACGGTCCCCTTCGGCGTCCAGGCCGGGCAGCTCGACATTCCGTTCTGCCTCAACCTCAACCCCAGCACGCAGGCACTCGTCCTGGGAGACCTGGTGCGTTCGCTCGATGGCCAGGGCGTGCCCAAGGTCATGATCCTCAACGGGCACGGCGGCAACGATTTCCGCCAGATGGTGCGCGAGCTGCAGCCACACGTGAAGTGCTTCCTGTGTACCATGAGCTGGTTCAAGCTGGTCGAGCCGCAGCAGTACTTCAGCGACACCGGCGACCACGGCGGAGAGCTCGAGACCAGCGTCATGATGAGCGTCGCTCCCGATCTCGTCCGTCCGCTGAGCGAGGCGGGCTCGGGGGCGGCGCGTCCCTGGAAGCTCAAGGGTCTGCGGGACGGATCGGCGTGGGCGCCACGCCGCTGGACGGCAGTCACCGATGACACCGGGGTGGGAGACCCGCACGCCGCAACCCGGGAAAAAGGGGAGCGCTACCTCGCGGCGGTCGTGGAGCGCATCGCGGCGTTTCTCGTCGAGCTGGCGGCCGCCGACACCAACAACCTCTACCAACACTCACCATGAACGAGAACGACAAACGGCCGATCGTCACGATCGCGCTGATGGCCGCCCTCTCCGATGGCGACGCGTCGCCCGAGGAGCAGGCGCAGCTGCGTGAGGCGATGAACCGCCTCGGCATCACCGACAGCGAGGGGCTGGCGCAGGCAGCCCGGACCGGGCACTTGGACCTCGAACAGGTCGTCAAGTCGCTGTCCGACGATGCCGCCCGGTCGTACGCCTACGAGCTGGCGCTCGTCGTCTGCAACGCCGGCGGCCCGGCGAACGATCGGGAGCAGGCCTTCTTGAAGGAGCTGAGCGGCGCGCTGCGACTGGGGAACACCGCGGTAGCGCAGCTCGAGAGAGACGCCGCTCAGCTCGCCGGCGCCGCGCCCACGACGAGTGGGTCGAGCGGTTCTGGAGCAGCGGATCCCGATCTCGAGCAGATGATCCTGCAGCAGGCGATGCTTGCCGGCGCCGTGGAGCTGCTCCCCGATCGTCTCGCCAACCTCGTGATCCTGCCGCTACAGCTGCGGCTCGTCTATCAGATCGGCCGCAAGTACGGCCAGCAGCTCGACGTCAACCAGATCAAGGATCTCGCGGGGACGCTGGGCATCGGCGCCGCCGCACAAGCGATCGAGGGGGTCGTGAGCAAGCTGGTGCGCGGCGTCGCGGGGGGACTGCTCGGCGGGATCATCGGGGGCGCGGGCGGAATCGCCGCCGGGGCCGCGGTGACGTTCTCGGCGACGTACGCGCTGGGCCACGTGGCGCAGCGTTATTACGCCCAGAACCGCACGCTCGGCGCCGCCGACCTGCGCGAGCTGTTCCAGAAGTTCCAGGACGACGCCCGCGGCATCTTCCCGCGGGTCCAGAACGAGATCCAGTCCCGCGCCAAGACGCTCAATCTGCCCAACTTGTTGGCCGCGATCCGGGGCCAGTCGCCGGCATGAAACCGCCCCGCATCACGCTCCGTAGGGCAAAGCGCTGCCCTCACTCTTTCGGGAGTTCGCTGTGTTGAGACCCGTGCTCGGCTTCGCCGCGATTGGCCTCGTCGGGATCCTGCTGCTGCCGCTGTTCGGCGCGCTGATCGGCGTGGTGTTCTTCCTGCTCAAGATCGCGCTGGTGATTTTCGCGATCTGGTTCGTGATGCGGTTGTTCCGCAACAAAAACAAGAGTGACGAGGCAACTGCCGACTAACGGCTCAAATGCGTGAGCGGTAAGGCGGTGAGCGGTGATTCAGTGTTGGTCCCGCTCACCGCTCACGCCTTTTTTTACCAGATCTGCGGCACTACGTCCGGCGACCGCACCATCGGGTCGCCGGTCTTGCATCCAAACGCTTTGGCAAACGCCGGTGAGTCGGACAGCGGTCCATTCACCCGCCAGCGCTCCGGCGCATGCGGATCGACGGTGACACGGGTGCGCATCAAGGCGTCGCGGCTGTGCACCCGCCAGCTCTGAGCATAGCCCAGGAAGAATCGTTGCTCCGGCGTGTACCCGTCGATCAGCTTGGGGCGCCCGTTGCGGGCGAGCGCACGCTGCAGCGCGTCATATCCCGTGAGGATCCCCCCGAAGTCCCCGATGTTCTCCCCTAACGTGAGCCGGCCGTTCACGTGGAACGTGTCGACCTGGATGTAACTGTCGAACTGCGCCACCATGCGGTCGGCTTGTGTGGTGAAGTGCGCCGAGTCAGCGGCG
>DATLVL010000418.1:0-3075 GCA_035577525.1 Gemmatimonadales bacterium
TGCCGAACGCGCACCGCTGGTCGCTCGACGATCCGTTCCTCTACGACGTCGTCGCCAGCGTGAGCGGTTCTGGTGTCGCGGCAGACCGGGTGCAGACCTACTTCGGGATGCGCACGATCGGCGTCGTCGATCTCCCAGGTACCACGATTCCCTACGTCGCGATCAACGGCACGCCCGTCTACCTGCAGCTCGCGCTCGACCAGGCCTACGACCGCCAAGGCTACTACACCTTCCCCTCGGACAGCGCACTGCGGGACGAGATTCTGCGGGCGCGCCAGATGGGGCTCAGCGGGCTGCGCGAGCACATCAAGATCGAGGCGCCGCGCAAGCTCTACTGGGCCGACCGGCTCGGCGTGCTCATCATGGCCGACATCCCGAACTGGTGGGGACCGCCCGATTCGGCGGCCTTCGCCGAGCACGAGGTGGCGTTGCGCGGCGCCATCGCGCGCGATTACAACCACCCGGCGGTGTTCTCCTGGGTGCTCTTCAATGAGACATGGGGCCTGGAGACTCAGGACACGGCGGGCAACCGCTCGGAGTATCTGCCGGCCACCGAGCGCAAGGTGGCGGCGATCTATCATTTGGCGAAGTCGCTCGACTCCACGCGGCTCGTCGAAGACAACTCGGTGTGCTGCGGCCGCGGCCACACCGAGACCGACCTCGACTCGTGGCACGAATACCTCCCCGGCTGGCGCTGGGAGGAGCACGACCAGCGGGTGAGCGACTCGAGCTTCCCCGGCTCGACCTGGAACTTCGAGCGGCCGTGGACCGAGGGACGCCAGCCGATGCTCAACTCGGAGTTCGGCAACGTCTGGGGCTACGAGGGGAGCACCGGCGACGTGGATTGGAGCTGGGACTACCACCGCGCCGTCGACGCCTTTCGCCGCCACCCCAAGATCGCCGGATGGCTCTACACCGAGCATACGGACGTCATCAACGAGTGGAACGGCTACGTGCGCTACGACCGCTCGAGAAAGGAAACGGGGCTCGGCGACCTCGTCGACGGCATGACGCTGCGCGACCTCCACGCCCCGATCTACATCGCGGTAGGTGACCCGGAGCTCTCTCGCACCGTGCATCCCGGGGAGCGCCTCGAGGTCCCGCTCTACGCGTCCTTTCTGAGCGGCAGCACCGCGTTCGGCGATTCGCTCACCCTAAAGGCCGACCTCACCGGCTGGAACGCACTTGGCGAACACAAGAACTACGGTACGTGGATAATGGAAGTCCCATACCGCCCCTGGATGTCGCAGCCCCTCGCGCCGTTGTCGGTCACGATGCCGGACGAGCGGGCGGTCCTGGTGCTTGGCGTTCGGCTCGAGGACTCCTCCGGTGCGGTGCTGCAGCGCAACTTCACGACATTCGTCGTCGACGCCGACGTGCCGGCCGAAGCGGTGCGGGCGGACGGCCAGCACGTGCGCCTCGCGCGGGTGCCGGCCACAGCGGTGCGCGACGCGCACTGGTCGCTCAAACAGTGGACCGTGCTGGGCGATCACAAACTGAACGGCGCGGGCAGCGGGTTCTTCGAATACCGCTTGCCCTGGCCCGCGGGACTGGACGTGAAGGATGTCGCCGGCGCGGCGTTCCTGGTCGAAGCTTCGGCGAAGCGGTTGAACGGCAAGGATCGTGACACCACCTCGACCGACAATCAGGATTACATGCGCGGCGGCGGCTTTCACGATCCCAGCCGCAATCCGAACAGTTATCCCATGACCGGCTCGACGCGGTTCCGCAGCGCCGTCACCGTGCGCGTCAATGATCACTCCGCGGGGCGCTGGGAGCTCACCGATGATCCCGCCGATTCGCGCGGCATCCTGAGCTGGCACGCCCAGCCACACGACGGCCACCTGTATGAAGCGGGCTCGTACGGTCAACTGCTGCGCGTGCCGATTCCTCCCGCGGCGCTCCAGGAAGGCGCTGAGCGGCGTGAGCTGATCGTGCGGCTGGATGTCGAGGATTCGTTGCCGGGAGGACTGGCGATCTATGGCGCGCGCTTCGGGCGATATCCGGTAGACCCCACGGTGCTCTTCGAGCTGCAACAGGCCGCTGTGACCCGGACTCCGTTCGGCCGCCTCCCCGACGGACGCCAGGTGGAGCAGTTCACGATCACGAACGCGCACGGGCTGGAGCTGCGCGTGATTACCTACGGCGGCATCATCACTGCCTTGCGCACGCCTGATCGCGCGGGACATGTGGACGACGTCGTGCTCGGCTTCGACAGCCTCGCCGGCTATGTCGTCGCCTCGCCGTACTTCGGCGCCATCGTCGGCCGCTACGCGAATCGCATCGCCAACGGCGAGTTTACCCTCGGCGGAAAACGCTACCACCTCGCCCGCAACAACGGCCCCAACAGCCTGCACGGCGGGAACCGCGGCTTCGACAAGGTGGTGTGGACGGGCGAACCGTTCCAGACCGACAGCGGCGTGGGGGTGACGCTGCGCTACACGAGTCCGGACGGCGAAGAAGGCTATCCCGGGACGCTCGCTGCGCGTGTCCGCTACACGCTCACGCCGCATGACGAGCTGATCGTCGACTACGAAGCCACTACCGACAAAGCGACGCCGGTCAACCTGTCACAGCATACGTACTGGAATCTGCGCGGCTCCACGGAGGGGGACATCCTCGATCATCTGCTGACGCTGCACGCATCGTCCTACACGCCGGTTGATTCGACGTTGATCCCGACGGGACGGATCGCTCCTGTGGCAGGGACGCCGTTCGATTTCCGGCGCGCGACGGCGATCGGCACGCGCATCGAGCAGTCGAACATCCAGCTGCGCTACGGGCGCGGCTACGATCACAACTGGGTGCTCGACCGCGCGAATCCCGGGGCCATACCCCGAGGTGCGGGGCTCGTGAACGCAGCCCACCTCGAGGATCCCGCAAGCGGGCGCACACTCGACATCAGCACGACGGAGCCCGGGATCCAGTTCTACTCCGGCAACTTCCTCGACGGCACGATCACCGGAAAGGGCGGACGCGTGTACGCGCACCGCTATGGGCTCTGCCTCGAGACCCAGCATTTTCCCGACTCGCCCAATCACGCGACCTTCCCGTCCACCATCCTCCGCCCCGGTC
>DATLVL010000419.1:0-6262 GCA_035577525.1 Gemmatimonadales bacterium
AACTCCACCGTAACTGCCGCTACGCCGATCAGCGCCGGCGGCAGCTCGACGATCGACGTAACGGTGAAGGACGGCAGTAACAACCCGATGAGCGGCGTCACCGTCACACTGTCGGCGACGGGGAGCAACACCATCACGCAGCCCAGCGCGGCGACCGACGCGCTCGGCCACACCTCCGGCTCCCTGAGCGCGACAGTGGCCGGCAGCAATACCATCACCGCGGTAGCCGGTGGTGTCACGCTCAGCTCCCACCCCGTGGTCGTCGTCAACCCGGGCCCCCAGACCAAGCTGGTGTTCTTTGTGCAGCCGAGCACGACGGCGTCGGGGGCGACGATCACGCCGGCCGTGCAAGTGCAGATCCAGGACGCCTTCGGCAATCTCGTGAACAGCACGGACAACGTCACCGTCGCGATCGGGACGAACCCGAGCTCCGGGACGCTCTCCGGCACCAAGACCGTCGCTGCGGTCGGCGGGGTCGCGTCGTTCGGCGACCTGAGCATCAACAACGCCGGCACCGGCTACACGCTCACGGCGTCCAGCGGAGTGCTCACGGGGGCGACCTCGAATGCGTTCAACATCTCCGCGTCCCCCGCGCAGCTCGGCTTCTTCACGCAGCCCGCGAACACGGCAGCCGGCGCTACGATCACGCCCGCCGTCCAGGTCGAGATTCAGGACAACGGCGGCAGCCGGGTGACGACCGCGACCAACACCGTCACGCTCGCGTTCGGGAACAACGCGGGCGGCGGCACGCTCTCGGGCACGCTGAGTGTCGCCGCGATCAACGGTGTGGCCACATTCGGCAACCTGAGCATCAACACCGTTGCGACGGGTTACACGCTGCAGGCCAGCGCGACGGGCCTCACCGGCGTCGCGTCGAACGCGTTCGACATCACCACGCCGGTGTCAGGGTCGATTACCCACTCGCTGTTGACGTCCGGCCACGACCCGACCAACACGTCGACCTTCACTACCGCCTCGATCGCTCCAGCGGCCAACGCCCTGGTGACGATCGCCGTGTTGACGCACCAGGCGTCGGCGGCCGCACCTGATCCGACGCTCACGGGTGGCGGGATGACGAGCTGGCAGGTGGTGGCGAGCGTCGCATATGACGGCGCCACGCCGCTCGACCGCCTGACCATTTTCCGGGGGATGAGCGCCGCGCCGGGAAGCGGGCCGATCACCATTCAAACGAGCGTAACGGTCTCGAATTGCCAGTGGGTCGTGTCGCAGTGGAGCGGTGTGAACCAGTCCGGGACGAACGGCTCGGGCGCCATCGCGCAGACCAACTCGGCGACCGGCGCCGCAGTCACGACGCTCACCCCGACCCTCGCAGCCTTTGTGAGCGCCAACGACGCGGCCTACGGCGTCTTCGGCGTGGCCAGCGCCACGTCGGTCGTGACGGCGGGCAGCGGGTTCACGACGATCGATCAGCAGCCGTCCGGGGAGAGCACGGTCGGGGATCTCTTCGCGGAATGGGCGGTGAACAAGCCGGCGGTGACGGCAACCTGGCCCAGCAAAAACGCCGGGGGGCTGGCGGTGGAGATTAAAGCCGGACCTTAGCGGATCGCGATCGCGTCGATCTCCACGCGGGCACCCTTCGGCAACCCGGCCGCCTGAACGGTCGAGCGCGCCGGGCGGTGCCCGCCGAAGTGTCGGGCATACACCTCGTTCATCGCCGTGAAATCCGCCATGTCGGCGAGGTAGACCGTCGTCCTTACGACCTGGCCGAGGGACGAGCCCGCAGCGGCCAGCACGGCGGTGAGGTTCAGCAGTACCTGCTCCGTCTGTTCCGCGACGGACGTGCCCACGAGCTCTCCCGATTGCGGGTCGAGCGCCACTTGCCCCGCCGTGTACACGGTGTCGCCGGTGACGATCGCCTGGCTGTAGGGGCCGATCGCCTTGGGTGCCTTGTCGGTCGCCACCGCATTGAGCGTATTCATCAGAACAGTCCCTCGATCGTGCCGTCGGGATGCAAGCGGATCCGCTCGGCCGCCGGGCTCTTGCCCAGTCCCGGCATCGTCATGATGTCGCCGGCCAGCGCCACGACGAATCCGGCGCCGGCGGAAGGAAGAATGTCCCGTACCTGCAGCGTGAATCCCGACGGCGCGCCGAGTTTCGCGGCGTCGTCACTGAAGGAGTACTGCGTCTTCGCCATGCACACCGGCGTCTCCCCGAGCCCCAGCTTGGGGAGCAGCTCGAGCGCCCGCTCGGCGGGCGGGGCGAAGGCGACGCCGCCCGCTCCGTAAATCTCCTTCGCGATCGTCTCGACCTTCTCGGCGATCGGCCGCCGCTCGTCGTACAGCGGCTTGAAGGCGGCCGTGCCTTCGTCGAGCAGCTTGAGCACCGCTTTCCCCACCTCGAGTCCCCCCTCGCCCCCCTTCTCCCACACCTCGCAGCGCACCGCCTCGACTCCTTCGCTGCGACAGGCGGTGCGCACCACTTCGAGCTCCTCGTCGGTGTCGGTGATGAACCGGTTGAGCGCCACGACGCAGGGAACGCCGAACTTCTTCACGTTGCGCACGTGCCGGGTGAGGTTGGCCACGCCCCGTTCGACCGCGGCGGGATCGGGCTTCCCCAGGTTCTCCTTCTTCACGCCGCCGTGCATCTTGAGCGCCCGCACCGTTCCCACCACCACCGCCGCCTCCGGCTTCAGCCCGGACATGCGGCACTTGATGTCGAAGAATTTTTCAGCGCCCAGATCGGCGCCGAACCCCGCCTCGGTGAGCACGACGTCGGCGAGCCGCAACCCGAGCTGCGTCGCCATCACCGAATTGCAGCCATGTGCGATGTTGCCGAACGGCCCGCAGTGCACCAATGCCGGACCGCCCTCGAGCGTTTGCACGAGGTTGGGCTTCAGCGCGTCTTTCAGGAGCAGCGTCATCGCGCCTTCGGCCTTCAGGTCGCTGGCGCGCACGCCGGTCCGCGCCTGGGTGAGCCCCACGATGATGCGCGCCAACCGGGCCTCGAGATCGGCGAGGCTCGTGGCGAGGGCCATGATCGCCATGACCTCGGAGCCGGGGATGATGACGAAGCGCTCCTCGCGCGTCGGCCCCCCGTTGGTGCCGCCCAGGCCTACGATAATCTGGCGCAGCGCGCGGTCGTTCATGTCGATGGTGCGCGGCCAGGTGATGCGGCGCGTGTCGAGCCCCAGCGCGTTGCCGTGATGCAGGTGGGCATCGAGCATCGCCGACAGCAGGTTGTGCGCGCTCGAGATGGCGTGGAAATCGCCGGTGAAGTGCAGGTTGATGTCCTCCATCGGCACGACCTGCGCGTACCCGCCGCCGGCCGCCCCGCCCTTCACACCGAACACCGGTCCGAGCGACGGCTCGCGGATACAGAGCAGCGCTTTCTTGCCGAGCCTGCGCAGCGCCTGCGTCACGCCAACGGTGACCGTCGACTTCCCCTCCCCTGCCGGCGTCGGATTGATGCCGGTGACGAGGACCAACCGCCCCGTCGGCTTACGGCGCTCCAGCGTCTGCAGCGAGATCTTCGCCTTGTAGCGGCCGTAGAACTCCACTTCGTCGTCGGCCAGGCCGAGCTCGCGGGCGACGTCGGCGATGGGGCGCAGTTTGGCCGCCTGGGCGATCGCAATGTCGGTCGGCACGGTGGTCACGCGGGGTCCTCCCGGAAAGCGAGCGGGGTGAAGAGACGGCGGCCAAAAACGCGGGATGCGTTCTCGAACGTGTATCGAGCCAGCGTATCGGGGGACATGCCACGCTGGCGCGCAAGCGCGCTGACGATGCCGGGAACGAAGGCCGGCTCGTTGCGGTGGCCGCGATGCGGCACGGGCGCCAGGTAGGGCGCGTCGGTCTCGACGAGCAGCCGGTCCTCCGGGCACTGTGACACCGCTACCTCCGGGCGCCAGTTCTTGAAGGTGATCATGCCGCTGAACGAGAAATACGCGCCGACCTCCATTCCCGCCGTGAACAGGGCGCGGCTGCCGGCAAAGGAGTGCAGCACGAGGGCCGGGACACGGCCGCCCCAATCCCGCAGCAGCGCGGCCATGTCGTCGTCGGCCTCGCGCGCGTGAATCACCACCGGCTTCTTGAGGTCGGCGGCGAGGGCCAGCTGGCCCTCGAACGCCGCCCGCTGGAGGCCCCTCGGCGCGTGGTCGTAGTGGTAGTCGAGTCCCGTTTCGCCGACGGCGACGAGCTCGGGAGCCTGCAGCAGCTCGCGTAACTGCCGCGGCGCGGCGGCGTCCCAGGCGGCGGCCTCATGCGGATGCACGCCGGCGGTCGCCGACAGCCCCGCGTGCTCCCGGGCCAGCGCCGCGGCCCGCGTGCTCCCGGCGAGTGATTCTCCGATTACCACGACGTGCCCCACTCCCGCCGCAGCCGCGCGCGCCAGTACGGCGGGGCGGTCGCCGTCAAATGCCGCGTCACCCAGGTGGCAATGCGCATCCACCAGGGCCGGCACCGTCAGACGGCGGCCTTGGAGCGGCTGGCGCCGCTTCCTCCCGTGGGTGCCGGTACCGGCGACACCGGCACCGCCGTGGCCGGTGCTTCACGCGGCACGAAGGCCCGGGCGCCGCGGGCGTCCTGGCCGGGCCAGCGCTTCTCGATCAGCAACAGCACCGGCGCCGCGATGTAGATCGACGAGAAGGTGCCGGTGAAGATCGCGAACGTCATGACCAGAGAGAACGGGCGGATCACCTCGCCGCCGAAGATCACCAGCGCGATGGTGGCCGCCATCGTCGTCCCGTGCGTCAGGATCGAGCGCGGCAGCGTCTCGTTGATCGACAGATTGAGGATCTCGTAGAGATTGGTGCGCCGGTACTTGCGCAGATTTTCGCGCACGCGGTCGAAGATGATGATGGTGTCGTTGAGCGAGTAGCCCACCATGGTGAGCACCGCGCCCACCACGACGAGGCTCACCTCGAGGTTCATATAGCGAATGAACGCGATCGTCGTGAGGATGTCGTGGAACGTGGCGAGCACGGCGGCCAATCCGAAACGCCACTCGAAGCGGTAGGCGAGGTAGGCGAGCGTTACGAAGAACGAGAGGAAGATCGCCAGCAGCGCCTTGTCCTGGAGCTCGTTCCCGACTTTGGGGCCCACCGCTTCGTGCTTTACGATCTGGTAATTCTCTGGTGCGGGTCCGATCTTCGCGTCGAGCGCCCGGCCGACCGCCGCCGATGTTGCTTCGGCATCGCCGCCCGGCGAGGTCACGTTTTCCCCGAGCCGCGCCCGGATACTGTACGACGTGTCGGAGCCGAACGTCTGAATCTCGGCGCCGTGAATGCCGGCGGCGTCGAGATCGGCGCGCAGCTCCCCGGTCTGGATCGGGTGCCTGGTTTCGATCTGGATGAACGTGCCGCCGGTGAACTCGATGCTTTTGTTCAAACCTTTCACGGCGAGCAGGACGAGCCCCGGGACGATGATCAGCGCCGTGAGCGCGTAGGCGTAATGACGCCACTTGATGAAGTCGTAGTTGGCGTGGGCGAAGAGTCGGATCATCAGACGCTCAGGGTTTGCATGTCGGGGCGGCGGCGCAGCCAGATCAGGAAGAAGGTGCGCACCACGAAAATGGCGGTGATCATCGACGCCGCGATCCCGATGATCAGCGTGATGGCAAAGCCCTGCACCGGCCCTGTCCCCACGAGATACAGGATCGTCGCCGTGAGCACCGTCGACACGTTGGAGTCGACGATCGCGCTCATGGCGTGGGTGAACCCTTCGTCGATCGCCAGACGCACCGTTTTGCCGTGCTGCAGCTCCTCGCGGATGCGCTCGAAGATCAGCACGTTGGCGTCGACTGCGATGCCCACCGACAGCACCATCCCCGCCAGCACCGGCAGCGTGAGCGTGAACCCGAACAGCGAGAGCCCTGCGAGCGTCATGAGGACGTACAGACCGAGCGATGCGATCGCGAGGCCGCCGGAGAGACGGTAGTACCCGACCATGATCACGATCACCAGCGCGACGCCGACGATGCCGGCCTTGACGCCGTCGCGGATCGAGTCCTTGCCGAGCGTCGGGCCGATGGTGCGTTCTTCGACGATCGACAGCGGCACCGGTAGCGCTCCGGCCTGCAGCACGAGTGCCAAGTCCTGCGCCTCGGTAAGCGGCTTGCTCTGCAGGTCGATCTGGCCGGTGCCACAGATCTGATCGTTGATGATCGGCGGCTGGCCCTGCACCCGGTTGTCGAGGATGATCGCCATGTAGTCGTGCACGTGACGGCCGGTCTCGTCGCAGAATTTGCGGCCGCCGCGGCGCGTCAGATCGAAGACCACCTCGGAGTGATTGTTCTGCGGGTCGCGCCG
>DATLVL010000420.1:0-5343 GCA_035577525.1 Gemmatimonadales bacterium
GGACTGCTCGATACCCTGGAGTCGCTCCCTGCCTTATGGACGCGTGTGGACCGCTGCCCGCTGGGCAGCGCCGCGGGGTACGGCGTGCCGCTTCCATTGAAGCGTGCGGCGGCGGCGCGGGCCCTCGGGTTCGCCGCTCCCGAGCACAACGTCGCACTGGTGCAGAACGCGCGCGGCAAGCTCGAGGCGGCGGTGCTCGCCTGGTGCGCCGAGCTGGGGCATGAAGCCGGCAAGCTCGCGGCTGATGCGGTGGCGTACTCGGGTGAGGAGTACGGGTTGCTCTTGCTGCCGCCGGAGCTCGCGACGGGATCGAGCCTCATGCCACACAAGCGCAATCCCGATCTCTTCGAGCTGACGCGGGCGCGGGCGGCGGCGCTCGACGCCGACCTCGTCACCGTGATGCAGCTCAAGTCGAAGCTCGGCAGCGGCTACCATCGTGACTTTCAAATGCTGAAGGAACCGCTCTTCAAGGGGCTCGATCGCACGCGTGAAATGCTCGCCATGCTGACGCGGGCGGTGCCGCGGCTCGAGGTGAATCGGGCACGGGCGGCCGCGGCGTTGGCGGGTGATCCACTCGTGACCGACGAAGTGCTGCGGCGCGTCGAGGCCGGTGAGCCGTTCCGGGCGGCGTATCGGGCCGTTGCGGCGGAGCACAAGGAAGGGGTGAAGTTCCCGACTCCTTCGACCGCGAGCATCGTCGCCCGGCGGCGCAGCGTGGGCGGGATCGGAGCGCTGGGGTTGCCGGCGGTGCGGGCGCGGCTCAAAGCGCGGCGCAGCTGGGGCGCGGGGGTGCGGCGCCGCTTCGAGCAAGCGTTGGCGCGGCTCGTAGGGACCCACAGCCGAGCGAGCATCCGGTGAGCGCCGAGCGTCGCAAGCGTCTGCTGAAGGTGCTGGAGCTGATCAGCACGCGGGCGATTCGCACGCAGGAGGAGCTGGCCGAGGCGTTGCGCGCCGATGGGTGGCAGGTCACGCAGTCGTCGGTGAGTCGCGACATTGCTGCGCTGCGATTGGTGAAATCCGGCGGAGCCTACCACCGCCCTCCGTCGGGCGCCGCGCGCTCGGCCGACCCCGACCGGCGGCGCGTAGCGGAAGACGTGATCGGCGTCGAGTCGGCTGGTGAGTCGCTCATCGTCCTGCACACGCCGCCCGGCGAAGCGAGCGCCGTGGGACTGGCACTCGACCGGCTCGCCTGGCCCGACATCGTGGGGACGATCGCGGGGGATGACACGATCTTCGTCGCGGCCAAGGACGCCACAGCGCAGCGACGGTTGATTCGAGAATTCAGGAAGCTGACGGCGAGTCCGGTGGCGTAGCCGCACTCCCTTCCCCGCCGCGGCTGGACGCGAGGGAGCGCCACGCTCGCGAGCTCGCGCCAGCCGGTCGATTCACATCAATCCTTGTACGGGTCGAACTCGTCCGCTCCGGCCATGACCACGATCAGCGGCCGCAGCGTGTGGAGCACTTCGATCGTGCCGCCCTGCGCCGCCAACACATCGGGAAGCCGGCGGTACACGTGCGGGCTCTCATCCAACCCGCCGCCACGGAGCTGCACACCCTTCCGAGCGACCCATTCCTGCATCATCTCGGGGCTCACCTTCCCTTCCGAGATCTGCTTCCCCGTCTTGCGGTTCCGTTTCCCCGCCGCGGCGGTCCGGCTCATCACGCGGCCGGCGCCGTGGACGGTCGAGAAGAGCGCCGCCGCTTGCGTCTCCTGCACCGCGCGATCCGGTGAATCGGTGCCGCGCACGATCACGGCGTCATCGCCCATCGAGCCCCCAATGAATCCCAGCTGGCCCGGGAACGCCGGGGTCGCGCCCTTGCGCACCACCACCAGCGCTTCGCCGTCATGCGTCTCCTTCCAGGCGAAGTTGTGATGGTTGTGCACCAGCTCGAGCTCCGTCCCGCCGAACAGCGACACGACCTTGCGTGCCACCCACTCGCGCCCGGCGTAAGCGTACCGTCCCGCCAGCTCCATCAGCTGCCAGTAGTCATGCCCCAGGTGCTGATCGAGCGGCAACAGCACTTCCTTCTCCGGAACCCGTTCGCCCCACAACGCCCCCTGGCCCAGCGCCAGGAAGTTCGACGCTACGGTGTGACCGAAGCCGCGGCTGCCGAAGTGCACGCCGACCCAGATCGCGCCGGTCTCGTCGGCAAACACGTCGACGTAGTGATTGCCGCTGCCGACGGTGCCGAGCTGCTGGCGCGCCTTGGTATGGAGCGCCTGGCGGTGTTTCGGCGGTACCGCCTGCCATGCCGCATCCTCGAACAGCGGGTGATCGGTCGGCGCATCGCCGGCCCGGTTCTTCCGGCCGACGCCGAAGGAAACGGTCGCGGCGATCTCGTCCGCGAGTGCCGGCAGCGCGGGCGCCAGCTGGTCGAGGGTCCGATCCGTCCGGATCGCCGCGTTGCCGCAGGCGATGTCGAACCCCACGCCGACGACCGACACGGCGTTGTCATACGCCGCAACGCCGCCGATCGGCATCACGTACCCGACGTGCCCGTCCGCCATGAGCGCGACCTTGCGCGCCCGCTCCGCCACCTTGGCGAGCTGGATCTGGGTCAGTTCGTCGTGCGTTCCGAAAATGCGCATCGCTGCCCCCTCACAAAACAGTACCCGTGGCTCCGGCGGGAGTCGAACCCGCTACGCGCCGATTTTCACCCGGCCGCTCTACCGGTGAGCTACAAGAGCCCTGGAGACCGAACGAACGGATGACGCCCCCACCCGGGAGTCGCGTGTCTCGTGTGAGAACGCCACCCGCCCGCCGGCCTGCAAAAAGCAATCGCCCCATCTGGCATCTCGCGCAGATGGGGCGATCTCACTCATCCCCTGGGACGGAGCCGGCCTTTACACTGCCTGGTCGATCTCCCCCGTCTGCGCACGGTCTACTTCGACGTAACGCCGAATCCCCTCGAATCGGCCTGATGGCCTGTGATCCGAGGTACCGGCTGTCCGATCGAGCATCGCAGTGACAGTCATGTTCCATGCGCCTTTCCGCAAACGAAAAATCGCGCCGCCGCAGTCTTCTGCGTCCGGAAACCCGGACGGAGGACCTGCACGGGACGCGACTCCCAGTTCAACGGCACGGAGGCTACCAAGTGGGCCGAAAAAGCGCAAGCCCTCGATCCGCTAGTGTGCCCCCGACACGCGCTTCCCGATGTCCCGCGCGACGACGCCGAGCTCCGCGGCTTCCTTGGTCGTCAACTGCAGCTGGCCGGCTTCGACATCTCGCAGGATCCCCTGGAGGATCTCCGTTGCCCGCCGCAGCCGGAACCGCTCTCCGAAGTCCCTCTCTCCCTGGGCGGACGCGCTCATCAGCACGCCCCACAGCTGCAGCCGGACGTCGTCGACCGCGCTCTTCAGCTCCTGCAGCCCTTCAGGAGGACTCGCCGCGATCAGCTTCAGCTGATCCGTCAGCTCCTTCACGGCCAGATGCATGCGATTCAGCGCCGCGGTGCGTTCCGAATGCGCCATCAGACAGGAGTCCGGGAACGAGTTCGCAAGAAGGCTAGGAACGAGCGACCAGCTTCGCCAGCCCCGGCTCCTGGTTGGTCAACGAGCGGTACAGTGCCAGCTGGGCGCGCGTCCGTACGAGGTTGTGATCGGGATACGACACCCGGTAGTACCGGTCCCCGCCGAGGTAGTCGGTCAGGAACCGCACCGCCTGTTCCAACGTGATCCAACGGCCCGCAAAGACGAGCAGGTCCCGCTCCTCGCGCGACAACAGATCCCCACTGCCCTCGAGAAAACCGCGCGCCAACGCCGCAAAGCGCGCCGGATCCGCCCACACCCTGGGCAGATCGCGCTCATCCTCCGCCGCCTGGCTCACGCACGAGCGGACCAGGTCGCCGAAGTCGGCGAGCGGCGACCCCGGCATCACGGTGTCGAGGTCGACGACGCACAATGCCGCATCGCTCCAGCGGTCGAACAACACGTTGGCGATCTTCGCGTCGTTGTGGACGATGCGCATCGGGAGCGCTCCCGTGGCCAACCGCGGCGGCAGGACGCCCGCAACCGAGCGCTCCCCCAGTAGCGCCGAGACCTCGGCCTCCGCACTGATCAGGCGGTTGGACGCCGCCCGCTGCACCGCCACATCGAGCTGCGAGAAGCGACGTTCGGTATCATGAAATCCCTGAATCGTCTCGTGCAGCGCAGGTCCGCGGTAGTTGCCGACCAGCAGAAGAAACTCACCGAACGCCTTCCCGGTCGCGTAACACGCCTCCGCAGATTCGGCACGCACATAGACGATCGAATCGGGAATCCAGCGAAACAGCCGCCACACGCCGCCGACGCCGTCCACCAACCAGTCACGGCCGTCGGTCGTCGGCATCAGCGTGAGGGTCGGCCCGCCCTGGCTCGCGATATGCCGGGTCACCCGGGCGACGTTCTCCATGACCAGGTCGGGGCGCGGGAAGACGTGCGGGTTGAGCCGCTGCAGCAGGTAGCTGGTCCCTTCCTCCTTGCCGCCGAGGTCGACCCGGAAGGAGTCGTTGATGTGGCCGCCGGGAAGCGACATGATCGAGCGAACGTCGCCGCCCAGCGCGAAGCGCCCCGCGATGGCCCGGGCGTCGGTTACGTCCACAACTGCTCCGGGTAGCGCCCGTCGTTCACCAGACGCCGGATGGCGGCGACGACCGGCTCGCGATCGGCCGGATGCGTGATCCCGAACCAGCGGCTGCTGGACTTGAGGACGCGGACGCGCGCGTCGCCGCGGGCGATCGCGGCGCGCATCACGGTCGGCAGCAGGCTCTCGTCCGGCGACGGGCCCTGGAAGAACTCGACGAGACCGCGGCGCAGGGTGTCGAGCGCGGACCGCTGAAACGCCCACAGGTTCATCGACACGATCGCATCGCCGGCGACGCGCAACGGCCCCAACTCCCCCTGCCCGCCGAAGCTGCCGTCGGGACCCATCTCGAGTCCCTTCACCTCTTCGATCGTCTCGAGATAGCGGTCCGGGCCGATGCGGCAGACGCCGCGATTCACCGGCCCGGCATCGGAGCGCGTGTCGCCCAGGCGATAGCCGGCGATCGCGTGAGTTGACGGCTCCGTCTCGGTCTGCAGGAATGCGGCAACGGCGGCGATCGCTTCGGCCCCGTAGAAGTCGTCGGCGTTGAGCACGGCGAACGGTCCGCCGATCTCAGCGGCGGCCGCAAGGACCGCGTGGGTCGTGCCCCAGGGCTTCGCGCGACCGGGCGGGACGACGGCACCGCGTGGTATGTCCTCGAGCCGCTGCAGGGCGGTGCGCCACGGGAACCGCGTGCCGAAACGGGAGCGGGCAAATTCTTCGAACGCCGGCCGGATGTCCGGGCGAATGACGAAGATCACTGCGCCGAATCCGGACCGCA
>DATLVL010000421.1:0-6637 GCA_035577525.1 Gemmatimonadales bacterium
GGAAGGGGTCAGCGGAACGCGTCCCCGCCAGTAGAAGCTGCCGTCGGGACGGAGCCGGATATTCAGATCGCCGCTTCCCGCTCCTCCGCGGATCACCAGCCGGCCGTTGTCCTGCACCAGCCGTTCGGCGGCCACCGGTGCGCCGTCGAGGGTCGCCCGCACGACGCGCAGCCCGTCGAACTCGAGCACGAACACCCCCGCCGCGTCCCGCGCGGTCACGATGCGGTGGCTCGGGTCTCGGGCAATGACGGCGACCCCGAGCAGCAGCATTGCCGCCGCCGTCCCGAGCCAGCGCCGGACCCGCGTCGCATGGACGCACACGCCCACGACGTCGCCCCAAAACGCGGCGACTGATTCCCGGGTGCGGAGCTCGCACAGGTCGCCGAGGATCTCCTCGCGGCGGTCGCGGTCTACGACCCAGGCGACCAGGGAGAGGGCGTCCGGCATCTAGGTGCGCGCCGGCGCAGGGGCGCCGAGCTGGCTGCGAATGCGTTGCATGGCGCGCAGCGCGGCCGTCCCGGTGGCGCTGACGCGAAATACACGCTTGCGTCGCCCCCCGCGCTCGGCGGTCGCCGAGCCCACGGTGGAGCGTACCAGGCCTTTGCGCTCCAGGCGGTCGAGCGTGGCATACACGGCGCCCAGCGAGATGGTCTCGCCGGTCTCGCCCTCGAGCTCGGCGCGGATGGACACGCCGTACCCCGAGCCGTCGAGCCCCAGCACAGCAAGCAACACCAGCTCCTCGAATGCGCCGATTCGCGACATGATTCTATTATGTAGGGGAAATAGCGGAACCGGAAGCCTTGAGGGGCAACGCCAGGATATCGGTGGAAGGGGCGAAGCCGTAGCGGGCGTACAGCGTCCGGCTGCGCTCCGAAGGCCAGAGAATCACGGTGTCGACCCGCCGTTCGCGACACCAGGCGAGCGCCGCCTCGAGGAGCTGGCTGCCCGGTCCGCCGCGGGATTCCGGCCGTACGTAGAGGTTGGTGAGGTAGGCGTGCCGCTCCGGCTCGTTGCCGCCGGGGTTCGGCACTTTGTCCACCAGCTCGAGCCAGACGTGTCCGATGACCGCTCCATCCTGCTCGGCGACGAAGCACCGCCAGGCGCCCTCGCCGCCGAGGCGCTCGCGCATCCACGCGGTGCAGCGCGCGATGAAGGCGTCACGCGTTTCCACGACGGGTCGTTCGGCAGCACGGAACTCGAAGCGCAGCCGCGCCAGCTCGGCGGCATCGGCGCTCGTGGCGGGTCGGACGGTCAGCATGCCCGCACGATATCGGTGGCCGACGCGACGGCAAGGCCCTATCGTTTGCGGAACGGGAGGGTTCATGCTCTTAGCTGTCTGGCTCAGTCTCGTCGCGCTACGGACCCATGCGGCGCCCGATACCATCGCGGGGCAGGTCGTCGACACGGCGCGGCACCCGCTTGCAGGCGTCAGCGTCTCGTTGGTGGAGCTGCATCGCACCACTGCCACCGATTCGAGCGGCCGCTTCCAGTTCGCCGATGTCGGGTCCGGCCGCTTCACGCTCGTCGTGTCGCGCATCGGATATGCGCCGGCGGTACGCCCGGTCCAGATCCCGGGCGGCGCGTCGATCGAGATCACGCTCGCGCCGACGGCGTTCGATCTCGCCGCGGTGACGGTAACGGCCACGCGTGCACCGGTCGATCCACTCTCGTCTCCGTTGCCGGCGTCGCTGCTGCAGTCGACCGCCCTGGCCCGCGAATACCGGGTCTCGCTCGCCCACGCGCTCGAATCGCTTGCCGGTGTGCGGGCGCTCACAACGGGCGGGGAAATCGGCAAGCCGGTGATCCGCGGTCTCTCGGGAGCGCGGGTGCTCGTGCTCGGCGACGGCAACCGGCTCGAGGATTATTCCTGGAGCGACGAGGACGGTCCGTCGATCGAAACACGCCTGGCCGACCGCGTGGAAGTGATCCGCGGTCCAGCGAGCGTGCTCTATGGCTCGGACGCTCTCGGCGGAGTAGTCAACGTGATTCCGGAGGACGTGCCCGACGCCCGCGCCCCGCGCGCCGGGCCGCGCGGGCAGTTCGAGGTCTACGGGGCCAGCAACAACCATGAATTGGGCAGCGACCTGCACGCGCAGGGGACGGCGGGCGGCCTGGGGTGGCTCGCCGGCGTCGTCGGGCGACACTCGGAAGCGCTGAACACGCCGGCGGGGGAGCTCGAGAACACGGGGTTCACGGCATTCTCGGGCGTTGGAGCGGTCGGCACGCGCGGCGCGTGGGGCAAAGCCACGCTGCGGTTCACCCATTATGGGGGCGAGTTCCATCTGCTCGAAGCCGACACCGCCCAGAACCGGCCACCGCCGCCACCCGGGGGAGAGCAGGATCTGGGGCCGGTCCGCAAACTGACCGACGATCGCGTGCAGCTCGGCGCCACGCATCCCGCGGGCGGCCTGCTGCTCGAAGCCAAGGGCCAGTTCCAACGGCATTGGCTGGCCGAGGTGGTCGAGGGAGATACGTCGTCCACGGAGCAGGGGTTCGACCTGCTGCTCAACACGACGAGCCTCGACCTGCTCGCCCATCACGGTACCGGGCGCCGCGTCGCCGGGACGCTGGGCGCGTCGGCGTACTACCAGAACAGCGCGACGCGCGGCCAGGAGCCGCTGGTGCCCGATGCGAGGGCGTCAGGGGCGGCGGCCTACGCGTATGAGCAGGTGAGTCTCTCCGAGCGTTGGCGGCTGCTCGCCGGCGCGCGTGTGGATCTGCGGCGGCTCACCGCCGACTCGAACATCGATCTGGCGCTGGCGAGCCAACGGCGTGACTACACTGCCTGGTCGGGCGACATCGGTGTCGTGTTCCGCCCCGCGGAGCGTCTGGCCCTCTCCGTGAATGCCGGCCGCGCATGGCGCGCGCCGACGCTGTTCGAGCTGTTCACCAACGGCCCGCATCCGGGAGAGGCCCGTTTCGAGGTGGGGGACGCGACGCTCGAGCCCGAAGCGGGCTTCAACCTCGACGCCAGCGTTCGCTGGCAGTCGGGCCGCGCCCGCGCCGAGGTGGCGGCGTTCCGCAATCGCATCGCGCATTACATCTATATCGCCCCGACCGGCACCATGCAGGACTCGCTTCCCGTCTATCGCTACCAGCACGCGGATGCAGTGCTCGACGGCGGTGAGGCTTCGCTCGAGGTCGCGGCGACGAGCGCCCTGGTCCTGTCGGCACGGGTCGATTACGTCCGCGGCGAGCGACAATCGGACCATGAGCCGCTGCCGCAGATTCCGCCGCTGCGCACCAAGCTCGGGGCCGAATGGCGCGCAGCGAACGCCAACGGAGGACTCGACCTGGACCTCGTGGCGCGGCAGACGCGCCTCTCGCCCTTCGACCTCGGCACGGCGGGATACGGACTGCTCGATCTCTACGGCGGCCTGGACCGCCACCTCGGCTCATGGCCGGTGCGCATCGAGCTGCAGGTGCGCAACGCGCTGGATACGAGCTATCGCGACTTCCTCAGCCGCTACAAGGCGTTCGCGCTCAATCCCGGCCGCAACGTGGTCGTCCGGCTGTCGACCGAATTGTGAGGCTCTCCCGGGCGGGCCGGTCGCTCGCGCTGGTGCTGCTGTGCACGGCGGCGCGCCCGCTCGCGGGGCAGGTCGTGACTCGCGCCGACCTCGAGCGGCTACGGGCGACTGCGGTGCGTGTCCCCGTCATCCTGCAGGCCGGGAAAGCCACCGCCGACACGCTGCGTCGCGATGTCGACTCGCTGCGTCTCAGGCCGACCCAGGTCCTCGTCGCCGAGCTGCCCGATACGTCGCTCCGCTTTCTGCCGTTCCTGTTTCTCGCCGCCGATCCTCACGCCGCCCGCCCGCTCGCGCTGCGACCCTACGTCGAGGGCGCGCCGCTCGAGTACACCGGCACCACGTTCCGCGGCTCCATTGTCCTCGGTCTCGTCGACACGCTGCAACCCGACCGCACCGTCACGCTCCCAGTCCCGATCTGGTTTCATCTGTCGGCCGAGGCAGGAGCGGTGAATCCCGCCGACGTCCCGATTCGCCACACCAGCCTGCCGCCGTCAGCGGCGGTGGTGACGGCCGCGACGCCGGGCGACTCGCTGCGCGTCCTCGTCCAGCCGGCGCTCATGCTCACCCCGATCACCACCTGGCTTGCCGTGCACCGCACGTTGCTCACGCTCGAGCCGGCGACGGCGCGGATCGCGGGATTCGGGCTGGGGCGCACCGAGCTGCACGTCTCGCTGCCCGCAGTGGCGGGAGCGGCGCGCCGTGACGTGGTGCTGAGCGCGCGGCGCGGGACTCCCGATCCGAGCATCGTGTCGCTGGCGGGCGGCGAGACGGGACGCTCCGCCATCCGTTCGAGCGGCGTGGGCCGCGATACGATCACAGCCACGAGCGGGCCGTTGCGCGCGGCGCCGCTCGAGATGGTGTATGGGTGGCCGTTCCTGTTTCTCGCCGCGTCGCTGCTCGGCGGCATCGTCGGCAGCGTCATGGACTGCGAAGCGATTCGTCGCCGCGGCACGCCCGCATCACGGCGCGCGTTTGTGGTGAGCGGCCTGGCGGCGGGAATCTTCGCTGCCGTCGCGATCGTGATCGGCTTGAATGTCACGGGAGTCGACCTCCCCGAGACATCAGGGGAGGCCGTGGTGTTCGTGGTGGCCGCGCTCGGGACGGTGCTCGGCCTGCGCGGTCTGCGGCGAGCGCTCCCCGGGTTCGGGAGGCTACTGGAGCGAGGAGGGACGCCCGCCGCTTAGCGTCTGCGCTTTTTGGCGGCTTTCTTCGCAGGTCTCTTTTTTACGGCCTTCTTCCTGACGGTTTTCTTCTCGACGCTTTTCCTCTTGACGCTCTTTTTCTTGACGCCCTTCTTCTCGACGCTCTTTGTCTTCTCCTGCTCAGCAACAGAGTGCACCGCAAACGCCGCCCCTTGGGGATCGACGCACGTCGCGACCCGGCCGCCGCCCGGGACGTCCATCGGGCCGCTGAGCACCCGGCCACCCAGCTGGGTGACCAGGTCGGCGGCGCGATCGGCGTCGCGCACGTAGGCGTACATCAACCACGCCGCCGTCCCCGGCTTGTCCGCCGGCCGCCTGTAAAACGCGCCGAGGTCGGTTTTCCCGCCGCCGCGGCGGAACATCTGGTAGGTCCCAGCCGGGCCCATGTCCATCGCGTCGGACTTTTCCCAGCCGAACAGGGCCTGATAGAACGACCAGGCCGAATTCGGGTCGGGGGCGGCGAGCTCGTGCCAGGAAAAATCGCCGATGTCCGCCTCATCCGATCCGGGGCGCGGGGTTTCCGGCGTGAACAGACAAAACACGATTCCCTGGGGATCGGCGAGGATCGCGTAGCGCCCGACGCCCGGGGCGCTCTTGACGGGGATGCGCACGCGGCCGCCTAGGCCTTCGGCCTGACGAATCGTGGCGTCGATGTCCGGCACGGCGACATAGATCAACCAGTGCGGCGCGAGGCCGCGGCGCCGTTCGTCTTCGGACTGGCGCATGACGCCACCGCGTTGCTTGCCACCGCTCGTCCACAAGCGGTAGTCGGGCATGCCGGGGAACTGTTCGATGCCCCATCCCACCACCTGGCGGTAAAAGCCGATCGCGGCATCGGGATCGGGCGTCATCAACTCGTGCCACGCGAATCGGCCGCGGGTGACTGCGGTTGCCATGCGATGCCTCCCTACTCGTGTGTCGTGCGATGCGACAGCCGCTCGAGTGCCTGGCGGACGGCATCGCGCGCGTCGGCGTGCGTGAGCTTGTCCCCGACACTCGTTAACCGGGATGTCGCCAGCGTGTCGGGGAGCGCGTTTTCCATGGCAATCAACGCCCAGCGCCGCACCGCGGGACGGCTGTCGTCCAAATGCTGGGTCAGGAGATCGAGGGCGCGGCTCGACCCGCGCGCGCCGAGCACCGCCAGGACAAACGAAGGATCGATCGCGGCGCCGACCGCACCGTCGACCTGACCGACGAAGCTGGTGTCGTTGGCCTGGATGATCGCCTCGTACGCACCGAGGGTGATGGCATCGCGATACGACGGCGTCGCGAGCCCGCGGGCGATGAGCGGGCGCCGCGCGGCGCTGTCGAGCCGTGCCAGGGCGACGAGCGCGCGGGCGCGCACCTCGTAGCTCTGGTCGTGCTCCCAGGCGGTCCGCGCCAGCGTCGCCACCCTCGGGTCCGTGATCTTGGCGAGCGCGGTGGCGGCCCCGGCACGAACCTGCGCGGACGTGTCCGCGAGCGCGCGCTCCAACGCCGGCAGCGCCTGACCCGCCGGGGCGTCGCTCAGCGCGAGCGCGGCGGCGCGGCGCGTGAGGAAGTAATCAGCAGACGTGGCGGCGCGAGCCAGCGCGGCGACCGCCGCCGAGTCGCTCATCCGCTCGGACAGCCGGTCGATCACCCACTGCCGGTTCCAGAGGTCGGGATCGCGCACGAGCTGCGTGGTAAGCCAGGCCGTCGGCTGATCGAACGTCAGCTTCTTGAGGACGGTGTTGCCGTCGTCGAACACGACCATCGTCGGCGGGCCGGGGAGCGCGGTGAAGACGACGGCCTGCTCCCGCCGATCGATCGTGGTGCGCTGCACCACGTCGCCGCTCGCGGTGCCGATGCGGATCGTGACCGGCATGCGGAATGTCTGCGGTGTAGTGAAGTGGGGCGTCGTGGTGTCGGCGGTGGCGCTGTCGG
>DATLVL010000422.1:0-7561 GCA_035577525.1 Gemmatimonadales bacterium
GAACTCGCTGCGCACCAGGTGGCCCGGAGACTTCGGCGCGACCATCGAGACGTCGACGCCGGAGGGCGGCGTGATCTCCTTGTAGTGCACGTTGAAGCCGTGCGCGAACATCAGCGTCTTCCCCGGCGTGACATGGGGCGCGACGTCGCGGTCGTACACCGCCCGCGCGTGCTGGTCGGGCACGAGCATCATGATGACGTCGGCGGCGCCGGCGGCCTCGCTCACGGGTCGGACATCGAGGCCGTCCGCCTTCGCTTTGGCCCACGACGGGCCACCGGGGCGCAGCCCGACGAGGACGGTCACGCCGCTCTCTTTCAGGTTCAGCGCGTGGGCATGGCCCTGACTGCCGTAGCCGATGACTGCCACCGTGCGCCCGCGGAGGCGGTTGAGCTCCGCGTCGGCGTCGTAGTAGACCTGCAATGCGTCGGTCGCCATAGGTTCTCTCTGTCGTGAGGGGTCAACGGGGACGGTGCGCAGTTCGGCTGTGGGAACCAGCGCCACCGCACGCGCGCCGGACAGACGCCGCAGCTTGCGCGCCGCGGTGTCGATCGACGCCCCGTCGCCCTGCAGGGTGACGGTGAGCCAATCGAGGCCTGGGGTCTCCGCGGGGCCGAGCCGGACGCTCTCCATCGGCAGGTTGACGCGGCGCAACGCCCCCACGGCACGGCTGAGCGCCAGGAGATCCCGATTCAGGAGCAGTTGCAACGTGTGCGAAACGCCGGCCAGATCCGTCATGCGGGCGTCGCTGCCACCGGCTCGGCTTCGATCGGCTCGGAGAGCGACGCGCCCGGTGGAATCAGGGGGAACACGTTCGCTTCCTGCTCGATGACGAACTCGATCAACGCCGGGCCCGGTGTGGCGTTGGCGCGCGCCACCACCGCGGGGAGCTGCCCCGCATCCTCCACGCGCCACCCCGCAATCCCGTAAGCAAGAGCGAGCTTCACGTAGTCGGGGCTCCAGATCGACGTGGCCGAATAGCGGCGCGCGTGGAAGAATTGCTGCCACTGGCGCACCATGCCGAGGTAGCCATTGTTGAAGATCCCCATCTTCACCGGAATCTTCTCCTGCACCATCGTGGCGATCTCCTGCAGGTTCATCTGGAACCCGCCGTCCCCCGAGATCGACCATACCGGCTCGCCGGGCCGCGCCAGCGCGACGCCCATCGCGGCCGGGACGGCGAATCCCATCGTGCCGAGGCCGCCGGAGGTGATGTGCGAGTTGGGACGCTGGTAGGGGTAGACCTTCGCCACCCACATCTGGTGTTGACCCACGTCGGTCACGATCGTCGCGCGGTCCCCAGCCACGCGGTGAATCGCGGCCATGATGTTCTCGGGGGAGAGATCGCCGCGGAAGCTCTCGCGCCGCTGCCGCGCGAAGCTCCGGATCTCGTTGCGCCACGCGTCGCACCGCCGGGGCGCAACCGCGCTGAGCAGGTCGGTCACGACTGCTTTCACGTCGCCGACGATCCCGAGCGCGGTCGGGACGTTCTTCCCGATCTCCGAGGCGTCGAGATCCACGTGGATGATCCGGGCCTGGGGCGCAAAGCCGGCCGTGTTCCCCGTGACGCGATCGTCGAAACGCAGGCCGATTCCCAGGATGAGGTCGGCGCGCTGGATCGCCCGGTTCACGTGCACCTCGCCATGCATTCCCGGCATGCCGAGGTGCAGCGGGTGCGACTCGGGGAATCCGCTGATCCCGAGCAGTGTCGTAATCACCGGGAACCCCGTGCGCTCGGCAAGCCGGCGCAGCTCGTCGTAGGCGTTGGCGAGGATCACGCCGTGGCCCATCATGATGAGCGGACGCTGCGCCTCGGCGATCATACGGGCCGCGTCGCGGATCGCGGCATCGCGGGACTCCGCGCGTGCGCCTGGGGTTCGTGAAGCCTGCGGACCCCGGGCACTAGCCCGGGGTGTCCGGGGTGCCGTTGCCGGGACGTACTCCGTCTTCTGGTTTTGGACGTCTTTGGGCACGTCGATCAGGACCGGTCCGGGGCGGCCGTCCGTGGCGATGGCGATCGCCTCGCGCACCCGCTGGGCCAGCTCGCTCACATCTTGCACCTGATGGCTGTGCTTGGTGACGGGGAGCGTCACCCCGATCACGTCGGTTTCCTGAAACGCGTCACGACCGATCATCGCACGCGATACTTGACCCGTGATCGCCAGGATCGGCGAGGAATCCATCTGGGCGGTCGCGAGCCCCGTGACCAGGTTGGTGGCGCCCGGGCCCGACGTCGCCACGCACACGCCGAGGCGGCCGCACGCCCGCGCATACCCGTCGGCGGCATGCGCGGCGGCCTGCTCGTGGCGAACGAGGATGTGACGCAGGCCGGGGTAGTCGGGCAGGGCGTGGTAGAACGGCATGATGGCGCCGCCGGGATACCCCCACAGCAGCTCCACCCCTTCTTCAAGCAGTACGCGGCACAGGATCTGCGCGCCCGACAGCGGTTCGCCCACGGTCAGACGCCCCACAGGTCGACCGAGTTCAGGGCCTCATCCTCGAGCTGGTCGGCGTAGTGCCCCTTGTTCATCGCGTTGACGAGGGCCCGGGCGCTCGCTTCCACGATGTCGGTGGAGGCGCCGTGACCGGACAACGACTTGCCGTTCACCCGGGCCTGCAGCGAGACTTGGCCCAGGCTGTCGCGCCCCGGCGTTACCGACTGGATCGCAAGGTTCGTGACTTCGACCGGAAGGCCCACGATCTCGCTCACGGCCGCGAACGTCGCAGCGATCGGTCCGTCCCCGGTCCCCGTCGCCTGGCGCTCGCCCCGCCACGGTCCGGTCATCCGCACTTCGGCGGACGCCCCGACCGTCCCGCAGACCACGCGAAGGTGCGTGAACAGATAGCGCTCCGGCGCGTCGGGGAAGCCGTCGTGCACCAGCGCCAGCAGGTCCTCGTCGAGGATCTCCCGCTTGCGGTCGGCGAGGGCGGTGAACTGGCCGTAGAGGCGCTCCAGCTCCGCCTCCTTGAGCTCGTAGCCCAGCTCGTGAAAGCGGCGCTCCAACGCGTGTCGCCCGGAGTGCTTGCCCAGCACGAGCGTAGAGCGGGGGACACCCACCGTCTCCGGTTTCATGATCTCGTAGGTGAGGCCCTTCTGGAGCATGCCGTGCTGATGGATGCCGGCCTCGTGCGCGAACGCGTTGCGTCCGACAATGGCCTTGTTGCGTTGCGGGTGGACGCCGGTGAGGTGTGAGAGCAGCCGGCTGGTGCGGTAGATCTCTTCCGTCGCGACCTTGCAGCGGAACCGCGCCACCGTCGGCCGCACGCGGCTGGCCATCACGATCTCTTCGAGCGCGGCGTTGCCGGCGCGCTCGCCGATGCCGTTGACGGTGCACTCGACCTGGCCGGCGCCCGCCTCGATCGCCGCGAGCGAATTCGCGACGGCGAGGCCGAGGTCGTCGTGACAGTGACAGCTGAACACGACGCGGTCGGCGCCCGGGACACGGGTCCGCACCGCGCGAAACATCTCGCTGTACTCGGCCGGGAGTGCATAGCCCACGGTGTCGGGGAGGTTGATCGTGGTTGCCCCTGCGGCGATCGCGGCCTCGACGATGCGGCAGAGAAAGTCGATATCGGTGCGACTCGCGTCCTCGGCTGAGAACTCCACGTCGTCGGTGTAGCGCCGGGCGTGGCGGACGGACTCCCGCGCTGCCGTGACGCACTCCTCGCGATCGATCCGCAGCTTGTGCTCGAGGTGGATGTCCGAGGTCGCGATGAACACATGGATCCGGGGACGCTCGGCGGCCCGCAGCGCTTCGCCCGCCAGGTCGATGTCCTTGGTCACGCAGCGTGCCAGCGCCGCCACGACGGGCCGCCGCACCTCGGCAACCACTTCCTTCACCCCGAGGTAGTCCCCCTCCGACGCGGCGGGGAAGCCCGTCTCGATCACGTCCACGCCGAGCGCGTCCAGCTGTCGGGCGAGGCGGACCTTCTCCTCGGGGGTCATCATGTTGCCCGGCGCTTGCTCGCCGTCGCGGAGGGTGGTGTCGAAAACCAGGACATCGCGAACCATGGTGTGCTCCGTCGCTCCCCTCGACAGGAGCGATGCAAATGGTGATGAAACAAAAACGCCGCGGATCCAGGGGATCCGCGGCGTCGGCCAGTGACTCTCTGCTTTGTTACCGATTCAAGACGATGCTCTCGAGTCGCGACGCGCCGCGGTTCCCTGCTGGTCCAAGCAGGACCAGCAGCAGGAGGACGACCAGCAGCGCGACAGCGGTGAACATCGGTGTTTCCTTCTCCCTGTATGCCTGAGATTGTGTCGGGCAAGCAGGTTACGTGTTCTGTTTCGCGTTGTCAACTCCGGGGAAAGCGGCTCTGCGGGATCTGCCGCACGCAACTTCCTAGATCCCGAGCGACGCCTTGAGGATGCAAGCCCATTTTGGGCTCCTCAATGACCACCCAATCGATCGCGAGCGTGGCACGCTCGCGATCGTCGGCTATCTGACCAATCAGCCGCGCTACTGAGCCTTCAGCTCGCGCGTCATTTCGATCATCGTGCGGCGGAACCCCGCCTGCGCGAACAGGCGCTCCGCCACGGCATTCCCCTCGGCGGTCGTCAGGACGACGCGCGGCACACCGCGCGCTTTCAGGAATGACAGGGCGGCCTCCAGCAGCAGGCGACCGACGCCGCGACCGCGGGACTCCGGTTCGACCAGGACGTCGTGCACGACGCCCGCCGGCCCGCGCAGCGCCATGTAGTCATAGCCCTCGACCGCGGCGTAGGCGTAGCCAATCACGTCCCCGTTTTCGTCCGCGACGAGGACCGCGACATCAGGCCTGCCGAGCTGTGTCTCCAGAAAGGACGCATAGTCCAGGGGCGTTCGGGCCCGCGTGGCAAGGAAGCGCTGCGCGTCGAGGTTGTAATGCGCCTCGACGAGGAGCGCGCCCAGCCTGCCGATGCGGGGCAGGTCGGCTGCCGTCGCCGGGCGGACGAGGACGGTCGGGACGGGGCCGGTCGACGACTCAGATGGCGTCATGGGAAATAATGTACTGCATGCCTCCGGACGGAATAGCTCGCCGATTGACCAGCGACTCGGTCGATCAGTCTTGGCAGTCTCACCTGCCGGGCGCCATGATTCGAAGGAGCGGCCGGCCCTCGATGTTCTCGAGCGGGAGATACACTCGGTGCGTCAGCGGATCGACTGCTATCGAATGGGCGTGCGGCGCGCGAACCTCTCCGGCTGGCTCTAACGTCTTGCCATCAACCACGAAGGTGCTGACGACCCCAGACTCCGAAGCGACGTACAACCGACGCCAGCCGGCGTCCCAGGCGAGGACGTCAGGATCCTCTCCCACCCGATGAGTGGAAAGCACCTTCATGGTGCGCAGGTCGAGCACCAACAACTTTGCGTTTCCCTCGCAGGAGATGAACGCGAGCCGCCCCGCCTCGTCGAGCGCGAACCCGTGCGGATGCTCGGCGCCGGCCAGGTCGTAACGGGCGACGATACGCTCGGCCACCGGGTCGATCGCGACGAGCTGATTCCGCGTCTGGACCGCCACCAGCACGCAGTGTGAGACGGAATCGTAGTGCGTGTTCCCCGCTTCACCACCGAGATCGATCGTCGAGCGTTTGGTGTTCGTCCTGGCGTCGATGACGACGTCCGTGCCTCCTGATTCGTCCGAAACGAACACCTTGTGTTCGACCGGCGTGTACGCGATGCCGTCCGGAAAGCGAATACCACCAACGCGGGCGCTGATCGTGAGCGTGCGATCGTCGATACCTACGACCTCGTGCCTGCCCGCAGCGGATACGTAAATCATGTGATGCGCCGGCACCGCCCAGACGCCGGTCGCTCGGTCCAGCTCAGGAACCTCCTTGATCACCTTGGCGGAGTCGAGGTCGAAGACCACCAGGCGGCCCGCGTTCATGTGATTGATGAACAGGCGTCGGGCCACCGCATCGAGGCTCTGGTAGTCGAAGCGGTTCGCGGGCCCGGGGAGCGGAATGTCCTGAACCAGCCGCAGCGGGCCACGCAGCGCGCCGGGGGATGGCGAGGTCGGTGCGTTCCAGCCGCCGGGCGTCAGCGAATGTGGTGCAGCGGCGCAATATTCTGTGCGAACGTTGGTCGTGGCGACCTGGGATGCTGTGGTCGCCAGATAGACGCCGAGAGCGATCACGAGCATGCGCGGTGGGCTGAGCTCCATGGGTCCTTCCTGCGGTGCGAGTGGCGCCTCGTCACTACGGCACTGTTCGTCGTTTGATGCCCCCTTCATCATAGCTTCATCAGCCCTCCGCCACCGTGCCGCTAGGTTGCCCTCCAGAGAGACGATCAAGCTCAGAGAGAGGAACCTCGCCATGTCACTGCGCACAACCACCATCGCTTTCGGAAGCGCGATCCTGGCCGGTAGCATCGCCTGTTCGGGCAGCACGACTGGGCCGACTTCAGTTGTCACCTCACTGGTTTCCGTCACCCCGGCTGGCGGCGCGACGAGTGTGGCGACCAGCGCCCCGATTGTGATGGCATTCAGCCATGCGATGGGATCCGGCATGGAGATGTACGCATCGCTGCATGAGGGCGACGTGACGGGTCCGACGGTCCCCGGGTTCATGACGTGGTCGAGCGACCGCATGACGCTGACGTTCGCGCCGATGCACCCACTCAAGTCGGCGACGGCGTACACCCTCCACATGGGCGGCGGGATGAAGGACGCGGATGGCAACCCGCTCGATATGACGGCGCATAGCATGATGGGCGGGCAGTGGGCCTCTGGTTCGATGATGAACGGTGGGAGTATGATGGGTGGCGGGGGACCGATGAGCGGGCAAGAGATGGGACCGGGCTGGGTAGGCAGCAACGGGATGTTCGGCATGGTGTTCCAGTTCACGACAGCATAGTCCGACCGGGAGCCGAATCCTGCGAACGGGCTTGAGTTAGATTGGGAGCGATGGCTACGATCGCAGGGCGTCAGCGACTCACCCCGATTCAAAAGGGGCTCGCCGCTTTCTTGGCGTTGAGTCTCGCTCTCTCCCAGTTCCCTGTTTCGCTGAGGGCGGCAGGACACGACTGCGGCGGTGCGTCCACTACGACCGCAGTAGCCGTGCTTGCTACAGCTGGCCATGCAGGAGCTGGGTGTAGGCACATCGACGGCTGCTCCCCGACCATCTGTTGCACTGGTGTGACGGCTGCTTTGCTCCAGGCTGGGGCTCTCGAAACCGTCTCGGCCGGTTTGACCTCCGCAACTCCCGCATCGTCTGATCGGGCCCCCCGTTTCCTCTCGGGCGGACCCCCAGCACCACCTCCCAACAACTGATCCTCCTCGCCTCCCGGCGAGTGGCGTAGCGACCGGATCTCCCGGCCGCGTCCATTACGTCTGTTCCGGACTCCGTTTCGGGACAGGAGGATCGCATGAACACGCAACTGAATCGCCGAGCATGATGCGGGCCCTTGGTGGTCTGGGGGCGGCTGCGCTGGCGCTCGTGATGTTGGGGCGCAACGCAGCTGCCCAGGCGGCCGCACCGGAGACCCTCACCGTCATCGAGGCCACACGGATCGCGCTGCAGGCAAACCCGATGCTCCGCGCCGCCCGCTACTCGGCGGATGCAGCGGCGCAGCGGATTGGA
>DATLVL010000423.1:0-2303 GCA_035577525.1 Gemmatimonadales bacterium
GTTGGCACGCTCAAATTTTACGACGGCGAAAAAGAAACCCCGCCGTGGCGGGGTTTCGGAGAGGCCCGGTTTTGGAGGCCGAGGCAGGCTTCGCCGGGAGGGGGCGCAGCCCGCAGGTCATTCAACGCCAGCGCCGTTGCGCGGCGTACCCCGCTGCCTAGTCCGAGGAGAACCTTTTGTGAATTACTGCACGGCACGCCGTTATCATGCTGCCCCATGCCACGCACACCGCTGACGGACTTCGAGCCCGTCCTCAAGAAAAGGCTCGAGGAGCTCTGGGGCACGCCCCCGAACCTCTACCGCGCGCTCGCCAATCATCCGGCGATCGTCGCCGCCTGGACCGAGTTCGCCAACACGCTGCGCCACGGCAGCCGCACGCCGCGCGCCCTGCGCGAGCTCGTCATCCTGCGCGGCGCCCAGGTCTCGGCATCCGAGTACGAGTGGGCCCAGCACCTGCGCATGGCACGCAAGGCGGGCGTGCGCGAGGCGCAGATCGCGGCGCTCGCGGGCTGGCGCGCGTCGCCCGAGTTCGACGCAAAGGAAAAAGCCGCCCTGCAGCTCGCGGAAAGCGTCACGTCGGGCCGGGTAAGCGACGAGGTGTATCGCGAAGCGATGCGGCACCTCGACCAGCACGACTACGTCGAGCTCGCGGTCACCGCCGGCTTCTACGCCATGGTGGCGCGAGTGCTCGATGCCATGGGCGTGGAGCTCGAGCCGGATTTTCGCGACTACAGGCCGAAGCTGCCGTGAAGACCTACCGCTACTACGACTTCGTGATGGCCGCGTTCGTCACGGTGCTCATCTGCTCGAACCTCATCGGCCCGGCGAAGATCGTGCAGCTCGACGGCTGGCCGGCGTTCGGCGCCGGGGTGCTTTTCTTTCCCATCTCCTACGTGTTCGGCGACGTCCTGACCGAGGTCTATGGCTACGCGCGGGCGCGGCGCGTGATCTGGGCAGGCTTCGCGGGGCTCGCCTTCGCGTCGGTCATGGCCGCCGTGGTCGTGGCGTTGCCCCCGGCGCCGTTCTGGGAGCACCAGAAGGCCTACGAGACCGCGTTCGGCCAGGCGCCGCGCATCGCAGCCGCTTCGATGTTCGCCTACTTCTGCGGCGAATTCGTCAATTCGTTCGTGCTGGCGAAAATGAAGATCCTCACCGCCGGGCGGTGGCTGTGGACGCGCACCATCGGCTCCACGATCGCCGGCGAAGCGGTCGATTCGGTGCTCTTCTATCCGCTCGCGTTCTATGGCTCCGGCATCATCCCGGACGACAAGCTGCCGGCGATCATGCTGGCGCAATTCACGCTGAAGGTCGCGGTGGAGGTGGTTTTCACGCCGCTCACCTACAAGATCGTCGGCGCGCTGAAGCGGGCGGAAAACGAGGATTATTACGACCGCGAAACCCGCTTCACGCCGTTCACTTTGAAGGTTTGAGTCCTTAGTCTTTTTTTCCAGAATATTTCGCCCGCGTCGTGGCGTACGTCACGACCGAGCGACGTTTTTTTGCAACCTCGACACCATACGTAACAGCGCGCTTTCGCGGCGCGGGCACTATCGCTCTGCCTATTTTCTACAGGGAGGGCGCAATGAAACGGATCCTTACTGCAACTGCAATCGCGGCTGCGCTGGCGGCCGGCAGCGCGCAAGCGGGCAACACTTCCGGCACCTTCAACGTCAACGTCACGCTGACTTCCGCGTGCACGCTGTCGGCGGTCACCAACGTCGCATTCGCGTACACGTCGCTGCAGGCTGCGGCTGCGAACGCGACCGGCGGCGGCTTCTCGGTGAGCTGCACCAACACGCTGCCGTACACGTTCGGCTTGCAGGCGGGCTCGGGCGCGGCTACTCCTCCGGGAGCTTCGACGATCTCGGTCACCGACAACGCGGTCAACCTCGGCTACTCGCTCGGTCTGAGCGCCGCCGGCGGCACCGGTAACGGCGTGGCGCAGAACTTCAGCGTGACCGGCACGATGGCGGGCAGCCAGGCGGGCACGTGCGCCGCGGCTTCCTGCACAAACGGCGCGGCGACCAACAAGACGCACACGCTGATCGTCAACTACTAAGCGGTCCCCGCGGAGCGTTCGGCCATGCGGTCCGCACCACTGGTACGCGTCCTCCCAGCCTTGGTGGCGCTCCTCGCCGGAGCGCCATCCTGGGCCGATTCGGACGCCCAAAATGTCACGGTCGGCATCACGCTGTCGCAGCCGGGCGGGTCCGGGGTCACACCGGTTCCTCCCCATCCGTCGCAGCGCGCAGGCGTCTGCTACAGCCGCTCGCTGAGCGAGCGGACCGGGGCTACGGTCCAAG
>DATLVL010000424.1:0-2599 GCA_035577525.1 Gemmatimonadales bacterium
CCCGCACCGTGACCTGCACCGGCGGCGCGATGGGCATCCCGGCTTTCGCGTTCTTCGGCTGCACCGTGAACACCAGCTGGAACGCGGGCAGCGAGGGATAGCGGAAGTCGGCGTCCGATTCCGGATTGGGCGGGGAAATCGGGAAGGCAACCCAGGCACTGATATTACCAGTCGCATCGCGCGCGCGAGCCTGCCAGTGATATCCTGTATCCTGCGCGAACGGACCGACGGTGACGCGGGTCGTCTTCCCGCTCGGCACCGGCGCTCCGTGGTAATTTGGTTGATCCGCGAAGTTCTGCCCCACGGGCTCCACCTCGACGTCGAGCTGAACGTTTTGTCCCGCGTCGGGATCTGAGAGCGTTCCCTGAATCACGACCGTGCCCGACTGCGGGATGCCACCAACGGGAATCGGCACCAGGCTGCCGCTCTGGAGCTGCGCCAGCGCGCCTGGCGGATAGGGATCGTGCAGCACCGCAATCCCGAAGTCCGTGGCCGTCTCCGCATTCCCGCCATACGACACCCATGGGCCGGGGCTGCCGGTCTGATCCACCGCGCGCGCCTGCCAGTGGTAGCTCGTGGCGCCGGGGAGCGAACCCACACGCACCTGCAGGGCACCACCGTTGAGCACCGCAGGGCTCGAATCGGTCGGCGCGAAGAAGGCGGTCCCGACCGGCCGCACCTCGACCACGAGGCGTAGCGAGTCCCCGGGATCGGCGTCCGACACCACGCCGCTCAGCAACACCACATTGGTGTCGATCGTCGCGCCTGTGATGATCCCGCTGCCGTCGGGCCGCGCCTGCCCGAGCGTGGTCGGCGCGCTCGGCGGGTGCAGGATGTTGATCACGAAATCGGGGCTGCCGCCGAACGCAGCCCAGGGGCCCGAGCGGCCGGTGTTGTCCGCGGCGCGCACGCGCCAGCGATAGGCGGTCTTGTCGCTGAGACCCGTAACCAGGACCCAGGCGACACCGCCATTCGCGACCGCCGCACCGTCCGGCACGTTCGGGCCGCTGAACCCCGTGCCGACCGGCCGCACCTCGCCCTCGAGATGCAGCTGGTCGCCGCGATCGGGATCGGTTACCGCGGCCCGCAACAGCAGGCTCGCTTGAGACACCGTCGCCCCCGGGCTCACACTCGTCACCGAGTCGAGCAGAACCTGGTCCAGGCCGCCAGGCGCAGTCGGGAGCCGGGGATGAACGAGCCGCAGCGTAAACGTGCCGGAATCCGCCGCCGCGGCGCTCGTCACTTCGATCGCATAGGTCGTGTTGAGCGGGAGCCGCTGGTAATAGAGGCACGGCTCGCCGGTGATGCCGAGGCAGTTGTGCGTCTCGGCCAGCGGCGGCCGGGCGGCGTCGAGCGTGGTGTCAAGAACCAGGTAGGCGTCGTAGTCTGCTGCCAGCTCGAGCGACGCCGAGTCGTTGCGCGTACCTGGAAAACTGAACACGCGCGCGACGCTGCCGAGGCGATGGGGCGCCCCGCAGTCCGCCAGGGTGAGGGCTGCCGTCGCCGAATCGTCGAGCCGCAGTGGCGTCACGGAACACGGTTGAATCACGAACGACACCGGGACGTCGGCGAGCCCGCTCCCATTCGTGGACCGGACGACGATCGTCTCGTGGTACGTGCCGAGCGTCAACGTCGCGGCATTGAACACCACTGTGGGTGCCGCACCGTGACCGGCTTCGCCCGAATCCGGGAGGATCGCGACCCAGGAGCTGCCCTGCTGCACCACCGCCCGCCAGCGCAACTCGCCGCCACCGCAGTTGCGGATGCCGATGGTGTCGCCGCGCGGTGACAGACTGCCGCGCGCAGCGGAATCGCGCAGCGTGTCGGGCAACGAGGGCGTGACGCAAAGCAGCGCCGCGGTCGGCTGCTCGAAGAGCCGTTCGAGACGGCACGTGCCCGCCGCGAGCATCACCCCAGCAGCTACAAGCCCCCTGGCCAGACGGCCGGGGATGGACCACAACAAGCTCGGACGGTGCGAGAAGGTCCGGCGCATGCTCCGATGGTCCTCAAGGCGTAACTACGAATTTGCGGGCAAGGCGCGTGCCAGTATCATATGGTCCCATGGCGTTTTACGCCCACCGGCTGGCCGCCGCTCTCGCCTTTGTCGGGGTTCCCCTGACCCTTGCGGGTCAGGCAACGGTCGACTCGTCGCTGACTCGCTATATCGCCGCCATACCGGCGATCGACAATCACGCGCACCCGATGCTGCCGCTCGGGCCGGGGGCCCCGCCCGACAGCGAGTTCGACGCGCTGCCGCTCGACGGCGTGCCGCCGTTCCCAATCCCCTGGCGCTTGTCCCCGGACGCACCGGTTTGGAGGCGGGCGGCGCGGGCGCTCTACGGTCGCGGTGATTCGATCGCCGCGGTGCGCCGTCGTGCAGTTGCGGCCCGCGGTATCCAGTTTCCCACCTGGGTGCTCGATCGCGCCGGCATCGACATCATGTTCGCGAACCGGATCGCGACGGGTCCCGGTTTGGCACCGCCTCGGTTTCGCTGGGTACCGTTCGACGATCCCCTGCTCTTCCCCGTAGACACGAAAGGCGAAGCGGCGCGCACGCCGGATACCCGATCCCTCTATCCCCGCGAGACGGCGCTCTTGC
>DATLVL010000425.1:0-2215 GCA_035577525.1 Gemmatimonadales bacterium
TGAGCCCCGAGCAGACGGACGACGAGGAGGTCGACGCGCGTTCCGATCTCTACTCGCTGGCGACGTTGCTGTACGAGATGCTGGCCGGCGAGCCGCCCGTCACGGGCGCCACGGCGCAGGCGATGATCGCCAAGCTGATGACCGAGCGACCCGCCCGACTCAAGACGCTGCGCGACACGGTGCCCGACTCCGTCGACGCCGCGGTGACAAAGGCGCTCGCCAAGACGCCGGCCGACCGGTTCCACAGCGCGGGGGAGTTCGCCAAAGCGCTCGAGATCACGACGACACAGAGCGGTGCCGTTGCGACCGCACGAGCGCCGCTCGGCCGCAAGGTGGCCATTGTCGGCGCTGCCGTGGTGCTCGTGGCCGCGGGCGCGGGCTACGCGCTGCGCGGCTCCTTCGGGCACAGCGCCCGCGCGGCACTGGGCCAGAAGACGCAGCTCACGGTGTCGGGCGGCGTGTACGTCCCCGCCATCTCTCCCGACGGCAAGCAGCTCGCCCACGTGACACGCCACTGCACCACGACCTGCACCTACGGCGTCGTGGTCCAGGACGTCGGCGGCACGACGACCCGCTCGATTCTCGAAGGCGCCACCGCCACCTACGGCCTGCAGTGGAGTCCCGACCGCCGCAACCTGGTGCTCCAGGGAACGGTGCACGGACGCTTCGGCACGTATCTCCTGTCGGCGCTGGGAGGCGAGCCGCGCTTCCTCACACCCGGTGCGGCGACGTTCTTTGCCGGCGGCGACTCTCTGCTCATCGGCCCGCCATACGCTCCCGATTCGGCATACTGGATTCGCGTGACCGGGCTCGATGGCACGGTGGCCGACAGTATCCGGGTGCGCGGCACGGGGCAGGGCCTGGCCGGCATCTCGTCCGTGCCCGGGACGCAGTGGATTCTCACGCTCGTGGTGCAGCAGCCGCACGGGTTGTGGCAGGTGATCGACCGATCGGGCCGAGTCGCCGACCACGTGGTGAACGCGTGCACCTGCGGCGGCATCGCCACGTGGGACGCCGTGTGGCTCAACCGCGAGGGTGACGCCGCGGGCGAGTCGATCGTGCGCATCGGCCTGGACCGCACCAACGGGCACCTCGCCGCGAAGCAGGATACGATGATCACCGGGCTGTTCACCAACGTGTCGATCACCGCCGACGGCGCGAAGATGGTGATGGACATGGGGACGCTCGACTACAGCGTGTGGGCGCTCGATTTCGCCGACGTCACGCGCGGCCGCTTCCCCGACGGCGGCCGCATCGCGCACGCGTCGAACAGGGTCTCGGCCGAGGTGTCGTCCGACGGCGGCCGTGTGCTCATCCAGCGCGTCGTGCCGACGGTGGGCCAGCACACCGAGCAGCGCTACAGTGTGGCGGCGTTCTCCGGGAGCGGCGAGACGCCGCTCGCCGTGGCTGGCACCGTGCTCGACGTGGAGTGGGTCGATTCGGTCACCGTCGTCGTCGCGGCGAAGAGCGCGGGAGCGGCGCACCTGGCGCTCACCGACGTGCGCACGGGGGCGCAGCGCGCCGGCACCGACGTGCCGGACACGACGATCCGCTCCGTGGCGGCGTGGCCCGGGGGATGGGCGTGGATTCCTGCGAGCAGCGACCGGATCGTCGTGCTCCAAGGCGGGCGGACACGCGAGATCAAGGAACCAGCGTGGTACGCCGGCATCTACCAGCTCGCGGCCGATCCGTCAGGTGGCCGCATCTCCTTCGCCGGGTTCAACGCCGCGAACAACGACACGCTGGGGATCGGGGTGGTCACCGTCTCCGACGGGTCGATCACCCAGTGGGCGTCGGTGCACGCCGACGGCGGTTGGGCCTGGTTCCTCCCCGATCAGTCGCTGGTGGTCGAGGTGCGGGAGTCGGAGGAGTCGCCGGTGCTGTTCCGGGTCGCGGCTCCCGGGAAGCTGGTGCGGGTGGGCGGTTCGCCGCGGCCGTTGCTCGGGATTTCGGTATCGGGCGACCTGAAGCGCGCCACGGCGACCGAGCGGGCGTACCAGGCAGATGCGTGGATGTACGAGGTGGTGCGGTACTAGCAGCAACTTTCATTTCCTTTCTTTTGTAAGAAGAGCCGCGTTGTCATCCCGAGCCGACCGCGCTGACCGAAGGCGTGAATAACGGCTTGGAGCTCGTGCGGGAGGCGAGGGACCTCGGATCGTCCCGGTCTGGGACACACACGTGAGAGATTGATGGGTGAGAACACCAACTTTCATTT
>DATLVL010000426.1:0-5802 GCA_035577525.1 Gemmatimonadales bacterium
GAGGGTGACCTGGTGCGCCTCGTGCAGGGCGGGCGGCCGTTCCTCGGTCACGATGCACCCGGCGGCGGCGAGGGCGCGGGACGCCGCGCGAACGACAGACGCGATGGTCGGGGTGGGCCTGGCTATGCCGTCGTCGGCATACCACGCCACCCGGAGCCCCTTCAACTTCGGCGTGCGGCGCGCGAGGGGCACCGGAACCACACCTGAGTCGACCCCGTCGGGCCCGACCAGCACAGGCAGCATCAATGCCAGATCGGAGACGAACCGGGCCATCGGGCCCACCTGGCTGCGAGGATCGGTCAGCCCGCCAGGAAGGGCGTACGCGCCGGTGCTCGGAACGAGGCCGGTGGTCGGCTTCAGCGCAGCGATGCCGCAGTAATGGGCGGGCATCCTGATGCTTCCGCCGGAGTCGCTGCCGAGGCCGGCGGGGGAGCCGCCGGCGGCGATGATCGCCGCCTCGCCGCTGCTGCTGGTTCCGGGGGAGCGCGCGATGTCGTAGGGGTTGCGGGTTCCGCCGTGCAGCGAGTTCCAGCTGTCGTCGCCGACGCCGCCCGGCGGGCACAGCGTCTTGCCGATGAGGATCGCTCCGGCGCCCCGCATGCGGGCCACCACCGTCGCGTCGCGATCGGGGATGTTGCTCCTGAGCATGCGCAGCCCGGCGGTGGTCGGAAGGCCCTCGGTGTCGAAGATGTCCTTGGCCGTGAACGGGACGCCGTGCAGCGGACCGAGCTCGGCCTTGCCCCTGTTCCGGCGGTCCGCGGCGCGGGCCTGCTTGAGCGCGCTCTCGCCCGTCGCGAACACCACAGCGTTCAGCCTGGGGTTCACGGTGTGGATGTGCTCGAGGTGCGCGCGAACCACCTCCAGCGACGAGACCTGTCTGGTCCGGATGGCGCGCGCCAGCCAGCCGGCCGGGGCGCCGATGATGTCTCTCATCAGTGCGTCGACCCTGCGGTCCGCCGCATATTCGCGGCATCGGCGGCCGGAGCCAAGGAGACGACGAGCACGTGAGGGAGCGCATCGCGCAGATGCGTGACCGAACGCGCGCAGGAGTCGACGCTGGCTTCAGCGCCTGTCCGGGGACCCCGCGAAAACTCGGATTTCGCGGGGTGGGCCGGCGCCCGGCCGCCTAGGCCGCGAAGATGCAAGGACTGTCGGGGTCGATGCACTGTCACGGGGAACTAACGCTAGACGGTGTCTCCCGGGTTGATATCAAGAACCTTCACGCCGGGGCCGACGAGATCCTGCAGCTCTTTCGGCCGGCCGGCGAGGGCTGGGAAGGTGCCGAAATGCATCGGAACCACTGTCTTGACACCTAGCAGCGAGACGGCTTTGGCGGCACGCTCTGGACCCATCGTGTAGAAGCCGCCGATCGGCAGGAACGCCACGTCGAACTCGCTGAGCTCGGAGATGAGCGCCATGTCGCCGAACACGTCGGTGTCGCCGGCGAAGTAGATCGTGAATCCGTTTTCGAACTCGATCACGAGGCCGCTGGCGTTCCCGCCATAGACGATCTCGTCGCCGTCCGAGATTCCGCAGCTGTGCTCGGCGTGCACCAGCGTGACCTTGATGCCGTCCACGTCGACCGTGCCGCCGGTGTTGATGCCCATCATGCTGCCGGCGTCAACTCCCTTCGACCCGAGCCAGGCGCTGATCTCGAAGTTGGTCACGATCTTGGGCTTGGTCGCCTTGGCGATCTCGAGGGCGTCGTGGACATGGTCGAAGTGGCCGTGCGTGATGAGCATCAGGTCGCAGCTGTCGACCTTCTTCAAGACGTCTGTCGCGACCGGGTTGTTCATGACCCAGGGGTCGATGTAGATGGTCTTGCCCTTGGCGCTGCGGACCTTCCAGGTCCCATGCCCGATCCACGTGAAGCCGACCTCATTGTTCAGCGCCATTCCGTACCTCCCTCGCGGTAGCTATACCCGACCGGAAAAGTCGATTCTCCCACGCGCCCAGAACGAAGATCCCGATCGCCGCGATCGTCCATATGTTGGGGAAGATGAGGTCGCACGGCGCGCGATAGAACCCGAGCAGGAGGATGACCAGGACGGCGAGCGAACCGAATCTTCGCTGCTCGATCCCGCGCACCACCAGCAGCAGCACCAGCGGAAGCAGGGGAAGCCACTGGTACGGCCAGACCTCATTCGGAATCAGGGCGCCGAGCGCGAAGCCCATCGACATTCCATAAGCCGCATTCCACCCGCTGCGCCAGGCGGCCCACGTCGCCGCCGCGGCGAAGCCGAGGGCGCTCACGTAAGAAAGCGCGAGCGCCACCGCGGGCAGGTGCACGGGGGACGTGACGAGCACGTAGCCGCCGCTCGTGGGCTGCGCGTACTGCTCTCCTCCGATCGTGCGCATGAAGAGCGTGCGGACCGAGTCGTAGGCGCAGTCGGGGTTGTGCGAGGCCAGCGACGGAAGCAAGACGTGCTGGAAGTAGAACGCGGCGCCGCCAAACCCTAGCGGCACAAAGCTGGCGACGGTGACGGCCACCAGCACCGCGCCCAGGGCCATGGCGTACCGGATGCGATGCTCGGGGCGAGTGCCGATCACCATCGCGGCGGGGTAGTACTTGAGCGCGGCGACCAGGCCGCCCGCCGCGCCTGCGAGTGCCGGGCGGTTCGCTTCGAGCGCGATCGACGCCACCGCTCCCAGGAGCAGCACGCCGCCGCGCTGGCCGGCGACCAGGTCCGAGAACAGCGGCGGGAAATAGGCGGCCACCATCCAGAACACAGGCCGCGCGAGCGGATGCCGGCTCGCGACCAGCCGGTACAGGAGAAACAGCGCCAGCAGCATGGCGGCCACGTCGACGGCGGTCCACACCTGCACGGCGACGTACTTGGGCAGCAGCGCGACCGGAGCCGCAAGAGCCGCGAGCGGCGGCGGGCTGACGAACTCGTCGAGCCCGCCCGGCGGCGCGATGATGTGAAAGCGCGCGATGTACTGCGCCGCCGCGTCGTACATGTGCGACGGGTCCGTGATGTAGGCGTGAGCGCCTTCCCACATGCCCTCGGCGTCGAAGCGGCGGGGCGTCAGGATCGTGAGGACCGCCACCCGGAGCCAGAACGCGGCGGCGATCGCCCAGTAGAGGGCCGGCCGCGCGAACACGTCGCGGGCGGCGCGGCCCAGCCGGTTAGTCAATCGGTCGGTGGTCGGAGGTGGCCTCGCGTGCCATTGCGCGTGAGCCAGCTCGTGTCCTTCAAGAACTCGATGAAGGCGAGCACCGAGGCAGGTAGGCGGCGCCGGCGCAGATAGACGATGTGCCAGTCGCGGCGGATCGGGAAACCCCGCACGTCGAGCTCGACGAGGCGGTGGCCGGAAAGCTCGAGCGCACACGCATAGCGCGAGATCACGGCAAGGCCGAGACCCGATTCGACGGCGTGCTTGATCGCCCCGTTGGAACCGAGCTCCATGGCGACGTCGAGCTTGGCGCCGGCCTTTCGCGCAGCCTTTTCGAGCGACCACCGGCTGCCCGAGGCCGGTTCGCGCATCACAAAAGGCTGGTGCTCGAGGTCCTTCAACGCGAGCGCCCTCCGCCCGGCCAGCTTGTGGCCGGCGGGCGCGATGACGATGAGCTCGTCGCTCACGAAAGGAAGAATGGCCAGGTCGGGGTCTTTGAGCGCCGGCCCTACGACCGCGAGGTCGAGCTCGTTCGCGAGCACCTGCTCCTGGACCCGGGCCCGGTGGCCGATCTCGAGCGAGATCACAAGCCCCGGGTGAAGCTTCTTGAACGCGCCCAGCGCCGCGGGCAGCAGATAGATCCCGACGGTGGTGCTTGCGCCGACGCGCAGGTTGCCGCGCTTGACGCCGCGCATCTCCTCGAGCGCGAGCGAAGCCTCGTCCAGCACGTCCAGCGTCCGCCTCGCATACGAATAGAGCACGCTGCCCGCCTCGGTCAGGTGCACCTGGCGGCCAAGCCGATCGAGGAGAGGAAGGCCGATCGCCTCCTCGAGCTCTTTTACCTGGTACGACACCGACGGCTGGCTCAGACGCAGCTGCTGCGCGGCGAGGCTGAAGCTGTTCAGGTCGGCCACCGTCTTGAACGTGCGCAGCTGGCGCAGCGTCACAGAGCGGTCGATGTCGAGCCGGGGGCCGTACTCGGGCACGGCGCCTACGATATATGCGCTATGGCTGCAAGGAGACCTAAATCGCTCACGCCGGTTCGCCGGACGACTCCAACACTCGAAGGCGTCGAAGCTCCACACCGAGCTCGAACCACAGTCTCAGAACAGAAGATCAACCAGTACCGCAAGCGTCGGTACCAGGCCCTCCACGCGGAAACCGAGGCCGCGAACCGGCGGCGCGCCGCAGGCAAAGCGACCGCACGCGACCGCATCGAGATGCTGCTCGACGACGGATCGTTCGTGGAGCTCGACGTGTTTGCCGCCCATCGCGCCCATGGCTTCGGCATGGAGGAGCGACGGATCTCCGGCGACGGTGTGGTCGCCGGTTTCGGGGAGATCGATCGCCGCCCGGTCGCGGTCTATGCCTACGACGCGACGGTTTTCGGGGGTTCCCTGGGGGAGGTCACGGCGGAAAAGATCGTCAAAGTCCAGGAGCTGGCCCTGCGCAACCGAGTGCCGATCATCGGCATCAACGATTCCGGTGGAGCGCGCATCCAGGAAGGCGTGGTCGCGCTGGCCGGGTACGCCGACATCTTCCTGCGCAACGTCCGCTCGTCCGGCGTGATTCCGCAGCTCAGCGTGATCGCGGGACCGTGCACCGGCGGGGCGGTCTACTCGCCCGCCATCACCGATTTCATCTTCATCATCGCGGGCCAGGGATACATGTTCATCACGGGCCCGGAGGTGATCAGGGTCGTAACCGGCGAGTCGGTCTCCTTCGACGAGCTGGGCGGAGGCGACGTGCACAACGCGACGTCCGGCGTGGCTCACTTCCTGCCTCAGACCGAGGAGGCCTGCGCGGCTGGCGTCCGCAAGCTGCTGTCCTACCTGCCGTCCTCGAACGGCGAAGCGCCTCCATTCATCCCGACCGCCGACGACCTCGAGCGCGCCGATCCGGAGCTGCAGACGATCGTCCCGGAATCGCCGAACAAGCCGTACGACATGCGCGAGCTGGTCTCACGCGTCCTGGACGGTCGCGAATTCTTCGAGGTGCAGCCTTTTTTTGCACCGAACATCATCGTCGGGCTCGGCCGCCTCGGCGGTCACGTCGTCGGCATCGTCGGCAACCAGCCCAAGGTGCTGGCCGGAGCCATCGATATCAACGCATCGGTCAAGGCCGCCAGGTTCATCAGGTTCTGCGACGCGTTTGGAATCCCGATCATCTCGTTCGTCGACGTCCCGGGCTACCTGCCTGGGCGCGACCAGGAGCACGGCGGGATCATCCGGCACGGCGCCAAGCTTCTCTACGCGTACGCGGAGGCCACCGTGCCGAAGCTGACGGTGATCACGCGCAAGGACTACGGGGGCGCTTACTGCGTCATGTCCCCGAAGCAGATGGGCGCGGACCTCAACCTCGCGTGGCCCACCGCCGAGATCGCGGTGATGGGCCCGGAGGCTGCGGTGAACATCATCTACAAGCGTGACCTCGCGGGCGCGAAAGATCCCGCCGGGCGGCGCAAGGAGCTCGTCGCCGAGTACACGGCGAAGTTCGCCAACCCTTACGTGGCGGCGGAACGCGGATACATCGACGACGTGATCGAACCAAGCCAGACGCGACGCGAGCTGGTCCGGGGCCTTCAGCTCTGCTTGCGAAAGACGGTCGAGCGGCCGCCGCGCAAGCACGGGAACATCCCGCTCTAACGCACCGTTCCGGTTGCGGAGCGTCGCAGGCGCTCCGACT
>DATLVL010000427.1:0-9483 GCA_035577525.1 Gemmatimonadales bacterium
CCCAGCTGATCCGCGAGACCGCCGACGCGATGGTCGCGAGCGGGCTGCGTGACGCGGGCTATCAGTACGTGGTGATCGACGACTGCTGGCAGGTGGCGCGCGATGCACGCGGGCGGCTCGTCGCCGATTCCGCGCGGTTTCCGGGCGGCATGAAGCCGCTGGCCGACTATATCCACAGCCGCGGTCTGAAATTCGGCATCTACACGGACGCCGGCCGCCGCACCTGCCAGGGACGGCCCGGGACGTACGGGTCCGAGGAGGTGGACGCTCGGACGTTCGCCGAGTGGGGCGTGGACTACGTCAAGGAGGACTGGTGCAACGCCGAAGGACTCGTGCCGACGGTACAGTACGCGAAATTCCGTGACGCGCTCGCCGGCGCGGGACGGCCGATCGTCTTCAGCATCTGCGAATGGGGCTCAGCGAGTCCCTGGGACTGGGGGCCCGCGACGGGCAATCTCTGGCGCACGACGACCGACATCGAAGACAGCTGGACGAGCATGCTCGCGAACCTCGATATCTCGGGCCAGCATGCGGCGGCGGCGCGCCCCGGTGCCTGGAACGATCCCGACATGCTGGAAATCGGCAACGGCGGGATGACCGACGACGAATACCGCGCGCATTTCAGCCTGTGGGCGATCATGGCGGCGCCGCTGATCGCCGGGAACGACGTGCGCACGATGTCCCCTGCGACGCGCGATATCCTGACCAACCGCGAGGTCATCGCCGTCGATCAGGATTCGCTGGGGGTGCAGGGAACGCTGGTGGAGGAGCGCAGTCCGGAGCTGCAGGTCTGGATGAAACCGCTCAAGGACGGGAGCCGGGCGGTGGTGCTGCTGAATCGTTCGGCGCTGCAGACGGTGATCGCGGCATCGTGGTGGCGGCTGCGCCTCGCGGGTGCCGCGCACGTGCGCGATCTGTGGAGCCACGCGGACCTGGGGACGTTCAGCGATCACTTCAGCGCGACGGTGCCGGCGCACGGAGCCGTCATGGTGCGGGTGACGCCTCAATAGAGGTTTGAGGTCCCCTCAGGGCGACACGCCAGAGGCGTGTGCCTCGCACGTCGCTGCGCTCAAGCGCAGTGTTTTTCAAGGCGCAGTTAGAGTGTCGCCTTACAGCGACCGCAGCGAATCCGTCTCCTGGGACAGCGCGTCCAAAAACTGCTGCATCTCCGCCGCGCGCCGTTCACCCTCGCGCTTCGCGGCCGCGGTCTGGAGGCGTCCCGGCATGTCGTGCAGCTGCTGGCGCACGACCTCGATTGCATGCGGCAGATCCGGCGTGAACTTCTCCCGCATCGTGAGCGACACGATGCGCGCGACGTCGATCGCCCCCATGAAGTCCAAGATGTCGGCGTCGCGAAACAGGATCGCGACGGCCACCGTGTCGGGCGGCCGGTAGTACTGATGGTGATCGATGATCTCCTTCACGAGCGCCGCTTTCTCCATCGGGAATCCCGTCTCGCGCAGCACGGTATCCACCACCTGAATCCCCCGGTCGCCGTGGTCGACGCCGGGAATCGCGTAGGGCGGCAGCCCACCCATGTCGTGCAGGTATGCCGCGGCGTACAAGGCGTCCGTGTCGACTCTGATGCCCTCGGCTTTCGCGAGCGCCATGGTCATGGTGTAATCGCGCCGGCCGTGTGCCGGACCCCAGGCCGTGTGCTGCAGGTGCGCCTCGGCGAACGCGCGGATATTGTCGCGCCAGTCGCTCGACGGCGGGCGATGCGCGGCGGTGGCGGTGGCACAGGCCAGCAGCAGCACGGGGAGTAGCTTGAGGGTCGGGCGCATGTCGGGCTCGTGGAATACGGGACTGGCAATATGAGGGGGCGGATGAGCTACGACGAATCAGCGGCGGCCCGCGTCCGGCGCGTGCTGGCGCGGCGACGGGACGTCGTCGAGAAACGGATGGTGGGGGGATTGTCCTTCATTGTGCGCGGCAGCATGTGTTGCGGAGTGACGGGGGACAGGCTCATGGTGCGCGTCGGACCCGAGGCGCGCGCGCGCATGCTCGCGAAACCCCACACCGAGCCGATGCAATTTGCCGGGCGCCCGCTTGCCGGCTTCATCTGCGTGAAGCCGGCCGGCTACCGGACCGATGAAGCGCTGCGGACCTGGCTGCAACGCGGCATCGACTTTGTGGCGACGCTCCCGAGCCGACGCGTCACGCCCCGGCGAGGCAATGGGTGAGCGAGGCCATCAGGAATTCCCTGAGTAGCCTCGCCGCAGCATTCGGGTGCCGTACGCCACTTGATTTTCAGGGGGGGCGTTTTTTTCTTAGAATGGGTTAATGGGAGCGCTCCCCTGACGGAGCAGAGTGCCGATGGAGCACCTGCCGCCACCTCAGCGCTCCCCGATAGCGGGAACAGCGAGGTGGCATAGGCTGCACGGCCCGATGACGGCCCCACTGCGTATCCTCCACTTGGAAGACGACTCTGCAGACGCCGAGCGCGTGCAGAATGTACTGGTGCGCACGGGTCTGAGCGCCACCTTCCTGCGCGTCAGCACCAAGGATGACTTCGCGCGTGCCGTGACCGAGTTCAAGCCCGACGTGGTGTTTGCGGACCATGCTTCGGAGACCTTCGGCGCGCGGGCGGTACTCGAACATCTGCGGGCGACGCGCCCGATGACGCCGCTGATCGTCGTCACCGGCGCGTTCAACGAGCAGATCATCGTCGACTACATCAAAGCGGGCGTGTCGGATTTCGTGTCGAAGACGAACCTGGCCCGGCTGCGCCCTGCGGTCGAGACGTCCCTCGCCGTGCGTCGCAAGCTCGGCCGGTTGACGCCGCGGCAGGTCGAGGTGCTCGGGCTTCTGGCGGAGGGGAATTCGACGTCGGAGGTGGCGCGCCGTCTCGAGCTCAGCATCAAGACCATCGAGACGCACCGCATGGCGCTGATGGACCGGCTCGGGATTCACCATCTGGCCGGTCTGATCAGGTTCGCGATCAGCGTGGGGTTGGTGACACTCGAGCAATAGATGATTCGGGTTCTTCCGGTTTCGCATAGGACGAATCCCGACGGATAAGAACCTTCGACGGTGTAGTGCTCGCCCTGATGGCCGCAACCTCTGTCGAACAGCACTGTAGGTAGCATAGCGCACCCGGGAGCGCGGCCAGCGGATGCTCGGCACGTTCGAACGCCGAAGATCGAATAGATCGCGCAGTACCCGAACACTCCCGTCAGGAGCGGCAGAAGACCCAGGATCCTGAACGCCACGCCAGCGTGCCCCCGATGATGCCCGCCCAGCCGAGGTAGAGCAGCACCACACCCACAACAATCCGCAACGCGCGGTCCCAGCCGGCTTCATTCATGAACGACGTCATACGTGGCTCCCATAATGACGATCGGTTCGATACGACACTCGCGTGCGCCGTCATCAGGGTGAACGGCGGGCAGGGTAAGGAATCGATGAAACAGAATTGAACCGGGCTTCAGGCAAGAAATCATCACGTCGGCTTACGGCTCCGTTGTATCGACATAGTGCAATATGCCGATGCACAACCACACCGGAGCCCATCGATGCCGCAACCGCTGACACGACTCGATCCCGATCTGCTCGAACGGGCCGCGGCCGTCATCAAGTGTCTCGGGCATCCGCTCCGGCTGCAGCTCCTCGACGCGCTCGAAGGGGAGGGAGCTACGGTCATCGAGCTGCAGGCGTGTACCGGCGCGACCCAGGCCATGGTATCGCAGCAGCTGGCCACGTTGCGCGGGCATGGGGTCGTCACCGCACATCGTGACGGGCCGTTCGTCCGTTACGCAATCGCCGAACCCAAAGTGCACCACATCCTCGCCTGCATTCGGGGCTGTGGCGCCTAAAGGAGACCGGATGAAACGCATTGTGATACTCGGCGCCGGCACGGCTGGAACCATCATGGCCAATCGCCTGGCGAAGCTGTACCGCCGCGAGCTGGACGACGGTTCTCTGCGGATCACGCTCGTGGACCAGGACGATCGGCACGTGTACCAGCCCGGTCTCCTGTTTCTGCCGTTCGGCGGCTACACCCCCGAGCAGATCGTGAAGCCACGCCGCCCACTCATCGCGCGGGCCGTCCAGTACATCCAGGCGAGCATCGACCGCGTGGAGCCGGATCGGGATGTCGTCTTCCTCGAAGGCGGCAGCCCGTTGTCGTACGATGCGCTGATCATCGCCACCGGAACGCGGATCGCACCCGAAGAGACGGAAGGAATGCTCGGGGACGGGTGGCGCTCCACGGTCTTCGATTTCTACACGCTCGAGGGGGCGAGCGCGTTGCGCGACGCCCTGGCGCGTTTCACGGGCGGCCGCCTGACGATCAACGTCGTCGACATGCCGATCAAGTGTCCGGTAGCGCCGCTCGAGTTCGCGTTTCTGGCGGACGCTTACTTCACCGAGCGCGGGATTCGGGACAAGGTCGACATTTCCTACGTCACGCCTCTGGATTCGGCGTTCACGAAACCGACGTCCGCCAAGACGCTCACGCACCTGCTCGCCGACAAGAGAATCGCGCTGGTGACCGAGTTCTCCACCGGATCGGTGGATGGCGCGGCCGGTCGACTCGTTTCGTACGATGAACGGGTCGTGGAGTTCGATCTCCTCGTCACGGTTCCGCTGCACGCCGGGCAAGACTACATCGGCCGTTCGCCCGGTCTCGGCGACTCGCTCAAGTTCGTGCCGACCGATCCGCACACCCTGCAGACGAAATGCAAGGCGAACATCTTCGCCCTGGGCGACGCGACCGACGTCCCGGCCTCGAAGGCGGGCTCCGTGGTGCACTTCGAGGCGGAGATCCTGGCCCCGAACGTACGGCGTTTCCTCGCCGGCCTGCCGCTCGACCCCGGCTTCGACGGGCACTCCAACTGCTTCATCGAGACCGGATTCGACAAGGCGTTGCTGATCGACTTCAACTACGACGTCGAGCCGGTGCCGGGGAGATTCCCATTCGCCCTGGGCCCGCTCTCGCTGTTGCAAGAGTCGCGGCTCAACCACATCGGGAAGCTCGCGTTCCGCTGGGTCTACTGGAATCTCCTCCTGCCGGGCCACGACCTCCCCGGGATCACGCCGCGCATGTCCCTCCGAGGCAAGCGGCTCCCGGTGCCGGCCGCCGACGCCACCGAACCCGAACTGGTCGCCATCGCGACCGAGAAGGAGCGCTGATATGCCCGTCCTCCAGGTGTTGGACGCGTCGCTCGAAGTGGATGCGGAGGGCTTTCTGCAGAAGCCGGAGCAATGGAACGAAGATCTGGCCCTCGAGATCGCGCGCGTGAACGGCATTCCCGATCTGAATGAGCGCCACTGGATGGTCATCCGCTTCATGCGCGACACCTATCTGCGCACCGGCACTGCGCCGACGATCCGCACGCTCGGCAAGGATTCCGGCGTGCCGATCAAGGAGCTCTACCAACTCTTTCCCAAGGGCCCCGCGAAGCTCGCCGCGAAGATCGGTGGCATTCCCAAGCCCAAGGGCTGCATCTAAGGAGGCTAGGACCATGACTACGATCGCAATGCCCACCACAGCGGTTCAGGCAGACGCCGAGCGCCGGGACGAGGCCATCACCAAGGTGTCGATCATCGTCTCGCACGGTTCGCTCGAAGGCATTTATCCGGCTCTCATCATGGCGAACGGCGCCCGCATGGAAGGCATCGAAGCCAATCTGTTCTTCACCTTCTTCGGGATGGATGCCATCACGAAGCAGAAACAGTCGAAGATTCGCGTGGCGACCGTCGGGAACCCGGCCATGGGGATCCCCACGCTGCTCGGCGCCATCCCGGGGATGAGCGCGCTGGCCACCCGGATGATGACGAAAAAGATGGCGGCGCTGGACATTCCTCCCATCGACGAGTTCATCCAGCTGTGCGCCGACTCGGGCGTCCGACTCTTCGCCTGCAAGGCGTCGGTGGACATGTTCGGTCTCACGCAGCAGGACTTCGTCGACACGGTGGAAGGCATCATCACCGTTGGTGACTTTTACGGCCTCGCCGCCGGCGGCCAAATCATTTTCACCTGAGCCCTTACCTGTTTCGGAGCGTGATATGTCTCGCCCACTGACGTTAGGTCTGGTCGCCGCGGCGCTCATTGCGCCGGTGGCCACCCGTGCACAGACGAACGGATACTTGCTCTCGTGCTCCGCGGCCGCGACGCTCGGCCGCGGCTGCACCATGCTCGCGGATCCCGGCGATCCGGCTGCGCTGCTGTCCAACCCCGCGAGCCTCGCGACCATCGGCGGCCGCGCCTTGTCGGTGAACGGCGCCGCCTTCCTGCCGTTCATGAGCTATCGCAACGCCGTGAACGCCGTGACGCCGGGGAAGGACAACCTGTATCCCCTTCCCGCGGTGTTCTTCGCGGATCGCGCCCATGGCCGGTGGGCGTTCGGCGTCGGAGCCCAGACGCTCGGCGGGATGGGCGCCGACTACACCCTGACGCATCCGTTGCTGGGGCCGAATCAGCGCTACCACTCGAAGTTCGGTCTCATGAGGGGCGGGCTCGCCGCCGCCTTCAGAGTGACGCCGCGGTTGGCGGTGGGCGCCATGGCCGGCGCGGTCTACGGACAGGTCGATTTCGCGACGCCGTACGCGGTCAATCCGGCACAGCTCGCCGGACTGGCGGGTCTGGCGCAGGACCCCGACTACGCCCCACTGCTTGCCGGCTTCACCGAAGCCACCGCCTATGCCGACATGAGCGGCCTGTCCGGGTTCGGCTTCACGGCAGCCGCGAGCATCGAGTATCAGGCGTCGCCGGACGTGACGGTGGCGCTGGCCTGGACCGCGCCGTCGACCCTCACGATGGGAGGCGGCCAGGCGGCGATGGACATGAACGCGCAGTTCGGCCAGCTCTACCAGGGCATGGTAGCGGCCAAAGGCGGTGACACCGCCACCGTCAATGCGCAATTGGCGGGATTGGGGATCGACCTGTCGAAGGGGATGGCGACGCAGTTCGGCGCGGCCGTGGATTTCGGCATCCCCCAGATGCTGACGCTCGCCGTCGGCGCGCGTCCGTCCCCGCGGTGGCGGTTGGGCGTCGACGCCGGCTGGGTCGGCTGGAAGCACGCGTTCCAGGGCATGCCGGTCCGCCTGTCGAACGGCTCGAACACCAACGTCAACATCGTGATGAACGGCAGCCCGACGAACGGCGCGTTCGCCGCCACCTGGCCGACGGAATGGCGGGATGCGTGGACCGCTCGAATCGGCGCGGAGTTTGTCGCGGTGCCGGCCCTCACGCTGCGCGGAGGCGCGATCTACGGCTCGAATCCGGTGTCGAGCGAATACCTGTTCACCGTGTTCCCCGCGATCGTACAGAGCGCCGCAACCGTGGGATTCGGCTATCAGGTCGGGGCCACGGCGGTGAGCGTCACCTACGCGCATGCCTTTGCCCGGGCGCAGACCGCGGGCGCGACGAGCGGCGTGGCGGCCGAGTACGCGAACAGCACGAGCCGGCTCGGAGAGAATACCCTGTCCGTCGGTTTGGGCTGGCGCTTTTAGGGTATCCGCGTTGGTGCAGGTGAGTGGACCTTGGTGGAGGTTGGTGGAGGCGGATCGTGCCCCTCACAATCTCCACCATCTTCCACCATCCTCCAGAACCTCCAGCATATTCCCTCTTCATGCAGCGTCGTCTCCCTGTCTGGGCCCTCGTCTCGGCCGCCTGGTTCGGACCCGCGATCCTGGCGGCGTTCCAGGCATACGTGCAGGGCCGGCTCGGCAGCCGCGAGGCGAGCTGGAAGAGCGTCGTGTGGGAAGGCGGCGACTGGCTCATCTGCGCCTTGCTCACCCCCGCCATTTTCTGGATGGCCCGTCGCTTTCCCCTGATTCGCGGCGCGGTGGCGCGCCACCTCCCGATCCACTTGGTCGCCGCGATCCTGCTGTGCGTGGTATGGTCCGGGTTGGGCGACGCGTTGAGCCTCGCGATGTTCGGTGCGACCCCCTACGGCGGTGGAGCCGTGAGCTGGCTCTTCACGACACTGCCCTTCGGTGTCGCGGTCTACTTCGCCTTGCTGGGCGTGGCGCACGCCGCCGCCTTCTTCCTCGAAGCGCGCGAGCGCGAGACACAGGCCGCCCGGCTCTCCGCGCAGCTCGCTGACGCGCGGCTCGGCGCGCTGCGCATGCAGTTGCAGCCACACTTTCTCTTCAACAGTCTCAACGCCATCGCCGTGACCGTCCGCGACCGGGACACGGCGACCGCCACCCGCCTGCTCGAGCAGCTCAGCGACTTGCTGCGCCGCGTGATGCGGACCGACCGCCCTCCCGAGGTGACGCTCGCCCTTGAGCTGGAGTTCGTGCGCCAGTACCTCGCCATCGAGGAGGTGCGGTTTCCCGACCGGCTGCGACCGACGTTCGAGATCGACGCGGCACTGCTGCAGGCCGCCGTTCCCGAATTCGTGCTGCAGCCGCTGGTGGAGAACGCGCTGCGCCACGGCCTGGCGCGCCGCGTGACCGCGACGCTCCTGAAGATCGAGGCCCGGCGGGAGGGGGACGAGCTGGTGCTCGCCGTGACGGACGACGGCCCCGGCCCGGGCGAGGCGCCGGCCGAAGTCACGACCGGAGTCGGGCTCATGAACCTGCGGGAGCGGCTCGCGTCGCTGTACCGTGCGCGCGCGCGCCTCGAGCTCGTGGCGACGCCGGGCGGCGGCGCGATCGCCACGGTGCGCCTGCCGTATCGCGAGCTGGAGGGACGCGGTGGCTGAGTATCGCGCGCTGATCGTGGACGATGAGCCGCTGGCGCGTCGCGGCATCCGCCAGCTCCTGGGCCCCTATCCCGACGTGCAGGTGGTCGGGGAGTGTCGCGACGGCCGCGAGGCGCTGCACGCGCTGACGAGCCACCAGCCGGACCTCGTGTTCCTCGACGTACAGATGCCGGGACTCGACGGCTTCGGGCTGATCCGGCTGCAGGGGGTCGAGCGCATGCCGCTGACGGTGTTCGTCACCGCGCATGACGACTTCGCCGTGCAGGCGTTCGAGACCCAGGCGCTCGACTATCTCGTCAAGCCGCTCTCCGAGGGACGATTCAAAGCCACGATGAAGCGGGTGCTGGAGCGGCTGCGGGCGCGCCACGGCGAGCGGGTCGCCGTTCCCACCGCGGCGGGGGAGCTGCTGCTCGACGCCAACGAGATCGACTGGATCGAGGCGCGGGACGATTGCGCCGACATCCACGCCGGTGCAGAGCGGTATCAGGTGCGCGCATCCCTCACGGCACTCGAGCAGCGTCTCGACCCATTGCGCTTCGCCCGCATCCATCGGTCGGCCATCGTGCGACTCGACCACGTGCGGGAGCTCGTGACGACGGGCCCGGAAGGGGCGACGGTCGTGCGGCTGCGGGATGGTACGGAGCTGGCGGTGAGCCGGCGGCGCCTGGCGGCGCTCAGAGGGCGGTTCCGGCCCACGGACCGCTGACCGGCGGATTTCGACCGCTCGCCGCGCGGCATTTGACCGTCGCGCCATCGCGGGGAAGCTTCAAGGCCGATGGCAGCCAGCCTCGCCACCGATACCGCGGCCGGAGCCGCCCGATCGACGCGC
>DATLVL010000428.1:0-8632 GCA_035577525.1 Gemmatimonadales bacterium
CGACGCCGGCGGTGATCGTGAACCCCGGCGCCACGCAGTTGACGAGCACGCTCGGAGCGAGGGCCACCGCAAGGCAGCGGGTGAGGTGGATCAAGCCTGCTTTGGTCGACGAGTAGGCGATGCTGCTGCTGGCGGGGTAGAGGCCGCCGATCGAGGCGACGTTCACGATGCGCCCTTCGCCCTGCTCCCTCATGGTGCGGGCGGCGGCCCGCGCGAGCAGGTAAGGGCCGCGCAAGTTCGTGGCATACATCCGGTCGAAGATCTCGGCGGTCAGGGCCTCGAGGTCGGTAAACGGGATGCCGATGTTCCAGGCCGCGTTGTTGACCAGCACGTCGAGCCTCCCGAAATGCTCCACCGTCGACGCCACGACCTCGTCCGGCTGTGTGACGTTCGACTGGTCGAGTTGGACCGCCCACGCCTGGCACCCGGCCTCCTCGATCTCTGCCACGGTCCGGTCCGCTCGCTGCTTCTCTCCGACGTAAGTGACCGCGATGTTCATCTTGCCGCGAGCGAGGGCGCGGCAGATGGATGACCCGAGGTCACCCGAACCTCCCGTGACCAGCGCGACCTTCCCAGCCAGCTCCATTGCACGCCTCCTCGTCGCGGCCCGTTTTTCAGGTTGCTGGACTCAATCCTATTCAGCCGGAGAGCGAACGACATGACGTTTCGATGTGCCCTCGCAGGTGGATACTGAAGGTGATATGAGCAAGGGCTTCGGGGAATCCGACTTCGCGCAGGTTCAAACCGAGCGGGCGAACACTCAGACCATCCGCCAGGTCCTCGAGCAGGATCGCGAGCAGGCCGAGCGCGCCAGAGACCGCAAGGCCGATGGGACCTACGGCGTTTGCGAAGACTGCGGTCGGAAGATAGGAGACGAGCGCCTGGCCGCTCTGCCGGATTCGACCCGCTGTGTGAAGTGCCAGGCCGCCTGGGAGCAGGGGAACCGCTGAGAGAGCTGGTTCCCAGCAAACCTTAAGGGACCGTCCAACCACCTCCAAGGTTGCGGCGGCATCGTTGCGAACACAAACAAGACTCTCAGACGTTACGGAGGTAGACCCCGATGTCGGAAATTCAAAGCCAACCAGGCGAGCAGCCGAGCGGGCCGCAGCCCGATCAGTCGCTCCAGCCGCCCGCGAGCATGCAGGCTCCCGACGGACCTATCCCCGCGTGGGCGCCGCCCCCGCCGGCCGCGCCACCCGTCCCCAACTCGATCTGGCACCAGATCGCGGCGGTCGTGGTCATCGCCGCGGTCGTCGCCGCAGCCGCCGGCGCCGGCATCGGCTGGAGCCTGGCGCGGACGATCACCTCGCACAACCCGACGGCGCAGGTCGTCCAACCGACCACGCAGCAGCCGCCGCAGCCGGGCTCGCCCATTCGCCCCGCGCCGAGCACCGGCGGGGCCCTGAATGCCGACGCCATAGCGGCCAAGATCGACCCCGCGATCGTCGACATCAACACCGTCGTCGGATCGGGTCAGGCCGCCGGTACCGGCCAGATCATCACCTCGAACGGCGAGATCCTCACCAACAACCATGTCGTCGACCGCTCGACGAGCATCCAGGTCACGATCGCCGGACGCTCCCAGACGTATACCGCCCACGTGATCGGAGTCGACCCCAGCGCTGACGTCGCCGTCATCCAGCTGGAGGGCAACGTGTCCGGGCTGCCGACCGTCAGCTTCGCTAGCTCGTCCTCCGTCAACGTGGGCGACCCGATTGTTGCGATCGGGAACGCGCTCGGCCAGGGCGGGACGCCCGACCTTTCACGCGGCACGATCACCGCCCTCGACCAGACCATCACCGCGAGCGAGAGCGGGAGCAAGTCGGAGCAGCTCACCGGCATGCTGCAGAGCGACGCCACCATCTATCCCGGCGACTCCGGCGGCCCGCTCGTCAACTCGTCAGGGCAGGTCGTCGGCATGATCACGGCAGGTGACGTGCAGGGATTCCGCTCGTCGGCGTCCACGGTCAACTATGCGATCCCCTCGGACAAGATCCTCAGCGTGGTCAACCAGATCCGGTCGGGCCAGGCGAGCTCGAACATCATCTACGGGCAGACCGGCTACATCGGAGTCTCAGTGCAGAACTTCGACGCGAGCGTAGCCGCTCGACTGAATATCAAAGTGTCCTCCGGCGCGCTGGTCGCCGGCGTTCAGTCCCCATCGCCCGCGGCAAGCGCGGGGATCACCCGTAACTCGGTGATCACCTCCGTCGGCGGTACCGAGATCAACAACATCGATGACCTTGGCAGCGCTCTGCTGGCCCACAAACCGGGCGAGCGCGTCTCCATCACGTGGGTCAACCAGAGCGGCACGCACACCGCGACGGTGACTCTTGGCGGAATCAACCCTTAAGTCTCGATCGCAGCCCACCCGGCGCCGCGCTTCACCCTCCCCCTTGTGGGGGAGGGGCGGCCGGACAGGTCTTTACCGAACAGCAGTCCCCTCCAACCGGTATCCTTTCCGGGTTGTGCGCATAGTCGTCAAAGATCCCGAGGAGTTCGAGCAGGCGCTTCGGGAGTTCCGCCGCAAGGTGCAGGAGCAGGGGCTCGTGCGCGAGATGCGACGCCGTGCGCACTACGTCCCGCCGGCGGAAGCTCGCAAGATCAAGAGCCTCCGCGCCCGGCGCCGCCGAACTCGCTAAACTAAGAAAGTTCGGTGACCATGGCGGAGGGGAAACACCCGTTCCCATTCCGAACACGGTAGTTAAGCCCTCCAGCGCCGATGGTACTGTCGGGGTAACCCGATGGGAGAGTAGGTCGTTGCCGAGCGTTTTTTAAGTCCCGCGGCCCGCAAGGGCTCGGGACTTACTTTTTCTAGACCGGGGCGGCGGGAAGTCCAGGCTCCGCAAGACTCTGCGCGTTCAGCGTCGGCAGCAGGACGTAGCACCGGACGGTCAGCAGCACCAGCAGGCCCACCAGCGCCACCAGCACGTCGACCACCACCTGGCCGACCCGCGCATGGAACAGGAAGATGAGCCCGCCCTCCGTGACCACGGCCAGGGCGAGGATCGGCATGAAGACGCGGTCGTGGACCGCCATGAAGAACTGCACCAGCAGGTTGTCGAGCGCCAGCGCCAGCCCGATGAGGCCAACCAGGAACACGTAAGGGGTGGCATCGCTGAAGCTGGGGCCGAACAGGATCGCGACGATGAGCCCCGGCACCGCCGCGAACACGATCAGGGCGCCTGCGCCGAGCGCCGACAGGATCCCGGCGGAGTAGAGAAGGATGCGGCCGGGGTGCTCCTCTTTCGCCACCGCCTCAACCACCCGCGGAAAGAGGACCTGGCTCACGCTCAGCGTGAGGAAGAAGAGGATCGTGCCGATCTTGTTCAGCCCGCCGTAGATGCCTCCGTCGTGGCTGCTGAGGTAGTGCTCGGCGAGGATCACGTCCTGGTTGTAGAGGATCTGGATCCCGATGATCCCCGCGGCAGCCGTCAAGGAGAACCCAGCCATGACCCGAAGCTGGACGCGAGTGCCGACCCGCTTGAAATGGTCTCGCAGCGCGTACAGGCCGATCAAGAAGCTCACACCAAGCCCGATCAGCACCGCCGCCATGGCGCCCGAAACCGCGTATCCCGCCTTGAGCAGCGCGAAGACGATGGTGGTTCGAACGATCAGCTCCAGCGAGAGGTTGAGCGACAGCGCTGGGAACCTCTGCAGACCCTGCAGGATGCCGCGCGGGATGGCCACCTGCCAGATCAGCGCAATGGAGAATCCCAGGATGAGGATGGGAATCGTCGAGCCGAGGTGCTCGAAGGCGGCCACAGGCCTTGCAAACAAAGCTGTGATGAGCACGGCCACGAGGCACGGGATGGCCACCAGCCGCGACGTCCGCCCGAGCAGCGTGCGCACGCCGGCGTCGCCTCGAGCCGCCAGCGTCGCGGTGTAGCGAGCCAGCACCACCACCAGGATCAGCGCCGGTGCCGTGCCCACCGCGTAGACCGCGATCAGAAACGCGACCTGGCCGTAGGTGGCGGGTCCCAGGACCCGGCCCGCGATCGCGTGATAGACGAAACCGCCGATCCCGGCGACGAGTCCGCCCACGAAAAGGACCAGGTTTTGCTGGACCAACCGGTTCCCCCGGACCTGGGCCAGGCGCTGGCCGAAACCCAGTCGAGCGCCGGTTTGCACAGTCCTCGGTAGTCTAGCCGACGACTCTGGCGTGTCCCGGGCGGGATAATGCCTTCCCGATGCCCGATCAAGCGAAGCCCCTGGTTTCGGCACTGGTAGTCAGCTACAACGCCAAAGACCTGCTTCTCCAGTGTCTCCAGGCGTTCTTCGCAAGCGCGGACGTCCCGGTCGAGGCGGTCGTCGTCGACAACGACTCTTCAGACGGATCCGCTGCCGCCGTTACCGATGAGTTTCCCCAGGCGACCGTGCTCGTGCAGCCGAAGAACCTGGGTTATGGCCGGGCAGCCAACCTGGGGCTCGAGCGCTGCCAGGGGCGCTTCATCCTCCTCCTGAACTCCGACGTCACCATGGAGCCCCAATCGATCGGCAGGATGGCGGATTTCCTGCTGACACGCCCTGACGCCGGGGCGGTGGGCCCGAGGCTGGCGCTGCCGAACGGCCGGCTGGACCCGGATGCTCGACGGGCTTTCCCGATGCCGCGAACCCTCTTCTACAACACCGTCGGCCTCAACAAGCTATTTCCCAAGAGCCCGCGTTTCGGGCGCTACAACATGGGCCACCTGCCTGAGACCGACGTGCACGAGATGGACGCCGGGTCCGGCGCCTGCCTGATGGTCCGCTCCGCTGCCCTGGACCGGGTGGGCTTCTTCGATCCGCGCTACTTCATGTTCGGAGAGGACGTCGACCTGTGCTACCGGTTGAAGCTTGGTGGTTGGAAGGTCTTCTACCTTCCTACGGCCCGCGCCACACACCACATCAGCCCCGCCACACCTGAGGTGGAGCGGCAGCGGTCATATGAACGCCATCGGTCCATGTGGACATACCACTTCAAGCATCACGCAGAGGACGTTTCCGCGTTCGGCAACGGTCTGGTCTGGGCTCAGATCTGGGGCCGCTGGGCTGCCGAGCGCGTGAAGGGCACCGTCACCAGGCCAAGGCGCCAATCTGGTTGAGTAGGTGGTCTAGATGTATCACCAGATCGCACACAACAAGCGGAACAGCATCATCCTGGTCGTCCTGTTCCTGGCCGTCTGGCTGCTGGCCGGCTTCATCATCGGCGAGTTTGGCGGCGGCACGAGCACCGCGATCTTCGGGGCGATAGTGCTCGGGCTCCTGGGCATCGGCGCGGCGGCCTACTCCTACTACTTCGGAGCCGCCACGGTGCTGGCGGCGGTCGGCGCCCACGAGGCGGACCCTCAGCAGTTTCAGCAGCTCTACAACATCGTCCAGACGCTGGCCATCGGGGACGGGGTGCCGGTGCCGAAGGTCTACATCGTCGACGACCCGAGCCCGAACGCCTTCGCCACCGGCCGCGATCCCCAGCACGCGGCGGTGACGGTGACGACCGGCCTGCTGCAGATGATGAACCGCGAGGAGCTGGAGGGAGTCCTGGCTCACGAGATGAGCCACGTGAAGAACTACGACGTGCGCCTGCTGCTGATCGTCACCACGATGATCGGGATGGCGGCCCTCATCGCCAGCGTCGTGTGGCAGGGCGCTTTCAGGATCCGGACGCGCGATGCCCGCGCGATGCTGGTCATCTTCGCCATCGGAATCATCTTCGGGCTCATCGCGGCCATCGTCGGGCCGATCATGCAGATGGCGCTGTCGCGGCAGCGCGAGTCGCTCGCCGACGCCAGCGGCGTCGAGCTCACGCGCAACCCGCAGGGCCTGCTCAGCGCCCTGAAGAAGATCGCCGCGAACGACCGGCCGATGCAGAAGTTCAACCACGCGGTGGCCGCGATGTGCATCGACAACCCGAAGGAACACCACGGCAGCTTCTTCAACCACCTCTTCGACAGCCACCCGCCCATCGAAGAGCGAATCGCCGCGCTGGAAAGGATCGCAGCCGTACAGCAAACCTGATGCAGGTTCGGGGCTTCGTGCAACCTGCCGCGATGTCGCCGCTGCTGGCGAAGTTCCTGCACGTGCGGCGCACCGAGCTCAACCGAACTCTGCAGGTCGCGGGCTTCGCCATCGTGCTCGGCTGGGCGATGTACACGGCGTTCAGCGCGGCCCAGTCCATCTTCCTCAACAAAGCAGGCCCTCAGGCGTACCCGCTGTTCTTCATCGTCCTGGCGCTCGCGGTGTGGCCCATGGTCGCCCTGCAGGGCGCCGTCACACGTCGGTTCGGGGTCGGACGCGCGTTCCGGATCACCCTAGGGGCGAACGCGATCGCGGCGCTCTGCGTCTACGCCGCCTACGTCATCCGCGAGGACTCGACGGTTGCTTTCACCGCTTACGTCGTGTATTCGGTCGCTTTCGAGCTTGTCATGCTCACGTTCTGGAGCTTCGTCAGCCAGCACTTCAACGTGCTCGAGGGCAAGCGGATCTTCCCGGTCATCGCCGCCGGCTCGAGCATCGGCTACATCCTGGCCGGCGTGACGACGACGGTCGTGGCGGTGTACGCGACCGAACCGCTGATCTTCGTATGGGCGTTCGGCTCGATCGCCGCGGCGATCATGTCTCGCAGCCTCGAGCGAACGCTTTTCCGCCCGGCCTTCATCGACGATCCGGACGAGTTCCTCGCCGACCAGGAGGCGGCTCTCAAGAAGCACGGCGTGGTGGCCGTGCTCAAGGGTGCGATTCGGTACGTGACGGGCAGCCGCCTCGTGCTCGCGCTGATCCTGCTCGCTCTCACGCTGCAGGTGGCAAGCCGGATCGGCGACTACCTGGTCGCCGTGCTGTTCGTGCAGGCGACCCACAACAACCTGCAGTCGTTGACCATCCTGATCGGCAATGCGTGGCTCGTGAGCTACGTGGTGCAGCTTGTCGTCAGCCTGTTCGTGACGCCCTGGGTGCTGAACAAGCTCGGCGTCAAGAACGCTCTGATGGCATTGCCGCTGTTCACTCTCGTCGGCTTCACTGCCGTGGCCGTGGCTCCCATCCTGTCGACGGCGCTGTTCCTCTTCATCGTGCGGAACGGCTTGCAGACAGGCCTGGACGACCCGGTCGAGAACGTGCTGGGCAGCGCTCTGCCGGCGCAGGTCGGGCCCAAGCTGAAGCTGCTGCTGGACAACGGGGTGCTGCCCGGAGCGGCGGTAGTGACCGGACTCGGCCTGCTGATCGTCCAGCGCACGATCGCCGCGAGCGTAGAGACGGTGGCGATCATCGGGGTTGTCGTCGCGATTCTCTTCATCCTCGCGGCCTTGTGGGTGCGAAGCCTTTACGTCACCGCCATCTACGACCGCTTGCGCACACACGCCCTGAGCCTGGCGGACTTCCAGCAGGCGCTCGGTCGACCCACCCCCGACCAGGTGGCCGAGCTCCAGGCCTACGTCCGCACTGGAGAGGGCAAAGTCCGCCAGTTCGCGATCGCCGCGCTCGCGAAGGCGTCGCCCGAAGCGTTCGGCGCCATGGTGCCGGAGCTCCTGGCATCCGACGACCGCGTCGTGCGCAGGCTCGCCCTTCAGATGGCAGCGCCCGCGACAGTCACGGTCGATCAGCTGAAGGTGGCGGCGGATGACCCCGACGGCTGGGTCCGCGCCGCGGCCGCGGTGGCAGGGGCGAACCTCAAGTGGGCGACGGCGGACGAGCTGCTCCGAACCCTGTGGGAATCCAACCTGGCGGACGATCGAGCGGCGGCCGTCTGGGCCGCGGCTTTTGTCGGCGGTCACGAAAGGATCGCAGGGGCGATGCGCGATGGCGATTCACGCGTGCGGCTCGAAGCGATTCGCAGCTTCGCCAAGATGAAAGGCGACGTCGCCGGCATCGCCGATCCCCTGATCGCCTGCCTGCGCGACGACGACATCGAGGTGCGGCGCGAGGCGCTCCGCCAGGCGATCCGGTGGACACCGCCGGCGGCCCAGCACCAGGCCTTCGCGGAAGCGCTCGCCGACGGGCTGGCGAGCGGGGACCGCGACGTCCGGCGCCTCGCCGCCGAGGCGATGGCGGCCCAATCGCCCGACGCGCTCATGCTCACGCTGCCGCTGCTCGCGACGCAAGACCAGGCCGCGGCTGCGATCATCGAGGCCCTGATCCGCAGCGGCCGCCCTGAGCTCTTCCGGCACGCGCGAGCCCACCTCGAAGCGCAGCTTGCGGACGCGCTGCACCTCGGGCGACTGTCAGCACGCGTGGCCAGGGCAGCGCAGGCACCCGAGGCCGGCGAGGCGGCCGCATACGCACTCCTCCGGATCGGTCTCGACGACTACGCGCGCTCGGGAATCGATTCAGCGCTCTCCGCGATGAGGGCGCTGCACGGGAAGCGAGGCTTTGCGACCGTCGAGCGCGGCCTGGAGTCTGAGGAGGCGCAAGCGCGGGTGGAGGCGCTGGAAACGTTGATAAACTTCGGCCCGGGTTGGCTGGCAGGTCCGCTGGCGCAGCTGCTCGATCCGGAGTCTCTCGACTCGGGGTCGGCTCGCCCCCTCACACATGCAGAGCTCGAAGCACTTGCGAACCACCACGACAAGTGGGTCAGGCACACGGCCGAATCGGTATCCCTGGGAGCGGATGACCAGATGAAGGAGCTCATCGCCCTCAAACGGGTGCCGCTGTTCAGCAC
>DATLVL010000429.1:0-7748 GCA_035577525.1 Gemmatimonadales bacterium
TCCTCTATGCGGCGGGGCTTCCCGCCGACAACGGCAAGGGCGGGACGGTACAGGCGCCCAGTGCCGCGCGGGTGATCAATGTGAGCCTGGGCGGCCCGTCGGGGAGCAGCGCGCTGCACAACGCCGTGATCGCCGCAACGAACGCGGGGTCGCTCGTGATCGCGGCGGCCGGCAACGACGGCAGCACCACGGCGCTCTACCCCGCCGCCTACCCCGAGGCGCTGGCGGTGTCGGCGGTCGGCCCCGACGGCCAGCTGGCGAGCTACTCGACGCACGGGTCGGCGATCGACATCGCCGCTCCGGGCGGCGACATCGCCGACGGCGGCGGGACCTATGGCGTGATGTCGTCGGTGTGGAATTTCGTCACCAACGCCCCAGCCTACGACTCGTGGGACGGGACGTCGATGGCGACGCCCCACGTCTCGGGCGTTGCGGCGCTGCTGCTCGCGCAAAACCCGTCGCTTACCGGCGCCCAGCTACGCTCGCGGCTCACGACGTGGGCCGTGGACGCGGGCGCCGCGGGACCCGACAACCTCTACGGCGCCGGAATCGTCAATGCGCGCAACAGCCTGACGCAGAGCTTCGCTCCGCCCGCTCAGCTCTATGCGCTCCTCTATGACGCAGTGACGGGGCGGCTCGTGGCACAGGTTCCCACCGCGAACGGGGCCTACAGCTTCCCGGGGCTCGATGACGGGAGCTACCTGGTGTATGGCGGCGCCGACGAAAACGGTGATGGGCAGGTGGCCGTTGCGGGGCGGGCGTGGGGGACGTTGGGCGGCAGCGCGACCCCGACGCCCGTCACGGTGAACGGCGCGGGCACCTACGGGGCGTCCTTCGCCGTCGCGCAGCCCACCGAGCTCGAGCCGAACAACATGATCGCGCAGGCGAATCCGCTGGCGATGCCGGGAACGATGAACGGTGCCTTGAGCACGGCATCGGACGTGGATGTCGTGCGGGTGCTGATCGCGCAGCCGGGCACGTACAGCTTCGAGACGTCAGCCCAGAACGGCGCCTGCGGCTTCGCGCTCGAGGCGAACACCGCACTCGCGCTCGAAAACGCCGCCGGCGCCGTGATCGCGTCGAACGACGACATCAACGCAGCGGCGTTGAACTACTGCTCGCGCATCACCGCCACGCTGACCCCGGGGATCTACTACGTGGCGGTGACGGGTTGGACGGCGGGACGCTACCGGCTCACGGCGCGCGTCGGGCCGTAACTTCACGTCACGCTCTTACAGCACCCTCTGCCGCACGCAATCCATCCCTGCTCATCTGCGGGATCCCAGATCCAGCGGGCCGACGGCGCAATGTACCTGCGATCCCGATGCTCTTCATAGATGAGTTTTGCGACTGTCCGGCTCACGATCTTGCCGCTGGCCGAGTCCGTGGAAATGAAAACGGACCGCCCCGACAGCGTCGCCTGAGGTAGCTCGACCCACCAGTAGGTGACGCTATGCGGCGCGAGACCCAGTTTCGGGTACGGATCGTCGCTGCGGTTGATCATGCGGGCGATAATACGTCCCCGGGCCAAATCGTCCCGTGACAGCAGAAACGCGCCCGACTCCGCCTCGATGCGCACCAGCGGTCCGTAACGTGAGTCCGGGTACTTCCCGACCATCAAGCGCTGCTCGTCGGCATCTCCGTAGGTCGAATCGAACCAGAGCCCTCGGATATAGGTGCCGAGGGCGGAATCAGAGGGACGCAACGAATCGACCTGCTCGAATCCCGCCGCCGGCGCCGGTGTCGGCCGACCCCGATAGCACGCCGCGACCCCCGCCAGCACGGTGACCGCCACCACCACACTTCGACTTCGCGCCGCAGACGTGGGCATCGTCCCTCCTCGACTTCAAAGTGGTTACCTGTTTTCAGCCAGGCGCTGCATCCGCTGCACGAGGGGTTGCAGCGGCGGATCAGCGGCGGACCACAGGGTGACCACGCTCTGTGCCCAGCGTGCGGCGGTGCGCTGATCTCCGGCGGCCGCGGCGAGCTCCGCACGCAGCGCCATCGCGCGGACCAGTCCGCCGGACTGGGAAACGAAATCGAGGAGACTGGTCCCCAGCGTGGGCAGTGCGTCGAGCGGCGGCGCCACGAACCGCAGCGCCATGCTCGAATCGCCGATGGCGAGCGCTGCCGCAGCATACTGGTACGCGAAGTCGATCGAAAGGTCGCCGGGCAGGCCCTGCTGCTCCTGCTCCTCCAGCACGGCGAGACGGGCGCGGACGGCTGTTGTATCGCCGTGGGTAAGCGACCACTGCAGCGCCATGAGCCCCAGCCCGCCGGCGTTGGACCGGTGGACCGGGCCGGCGCCGAGCTCGGGGAACGCCAGCACCGTGGGGAAGTCGAGCGCCGCCTGCCGGACCTCCGCGCGCCGTCGGGCATCCACCAGGTGCACGACATTCTGCTCGATGCGAGCCTGCAGTGCCTTGATGCTGTCCACCGGCCCTCCCGCGGCAGCGTACACCAGCAGCGCGAGCGAGCCTTCGAGCACAGCGGGCGGCGCGGGTATCAGCACCCCTTGTGACGTCCGCAGCGAGTCCTCGCCCTGTGCCCGTGGCAGGAACCCCGCACCGCGCTCGACACGGCCGGTCAGCACAGCCAACCGCGCGAGCGGCCCGGCGACCTCGGGGGGCACCGGATCGGCGAACGCCGCGAGCTGCGAGTCGGCGAGGGTTTTGGCGCGAGAGAATTCCTGCAGCTTGAGGTGCAGCCGCGTCTCGATGAGGGCGAGGTGCAGCGCCTGCGCGGGGTCTCGCGCGCCGCGCCGGGCGCGCATGATGATGGCGATCGCGGAGCGCTCGTCGGACCCGGCGCTGCGAATCAGGCCCATCGTTTCGAGCACGGCGGCGTTGGCTTCGAGCGCGTCGGGGTCCTGGGGGAACGCTCTGACCCACGCCGCCGTGATGTCGCGCAGCGTTTCCCGATTGCGCGCCACTGCTACGCGTTGGGAGCCGGGACGAACCTCGGGGCCGCCCTGCACCCACTGAGCCAACGGAAACGGCACGAACGCCAGGGTATCGTGATCGAGCGATGGAAACGCCCCGAAGTGACCCGTGTCGGGCGGGAGGGCTACCCCATAGCGAAACATGTCGGTTTCGGTGAAGAGCAACCGGGCCAACCTGTCCAGCTCCTCGCCTCGAAACGCCCGATGCGCCGACGCATTGACCCGCAGCGCTCGCGTGTACGCAGCGACGGCGGTACGGTAGCTGCCGCGGAATCCCCAGTGCGTTGGGCTGCCCGGATCGCGCACCACGGTGCGGTCGCGTCCGTGGCAATCGCCCAGGCCGAACAGCGCTACGAAGTCGAGCGAGTCGCGCTTCAGCAAGGCCTGATAGGCATCACATGCTTGCGGATGCTGGCCCTGGGCCATGGCGAACAGGGCCGACGCCCGCAACCGATCGCTCGGCGACAACGAGATCGGGGCGGCGAGCGCGTCGCCGGCGAGGTCCTGCCACTCTGCGGCCGGGAGACCGCGCCACTCTGCCACCTGGGCCAGCCACAGGTTGGCGTGGGGAAAGGCAGGGTCGATCCGCAACGCTTCGCGAAAGGCACTGTCGGCGGCACTCAAGTCCCAGCTGGCAAGTGCGTCGTGGCCGCGCTGGTAGGCGTACCAGGCAGCGAGGTTGCGCGTGCCCGAGACCCCACTCGCCGCGCCGGGGGCATGGACACCGAGCAACAGCGAATCCGCCAGCGCATTGAAGTGGTCGGCGAGGCCGGAGAGGCGCCGATCGAGCCGGATTTCCTGCTGCCGCACCAGCTGCTTCTTCGTCACGTCGTACAGCATTGCGCGCACGACGATCGAATCGTTGAGCGAGTCGACTTCGCCCCACAGCATCAATCCGGAATGGAGCGCCCGGGCGTTGGCGAACGCATCGCCGAGCGTGGCGATCGTGTCGCCGCGCTGCAGCCGTGCGTCGCGCGCCTGGAACTCGTCGACCAGTCGCACGCCGGCCCAACGTTCGAACGCCTCGCGCACCAGCAACTCGCACTGATCTCCGGTCAGGAGCGTCGGTGCCGCGCCGCCCCGGTGCGCGAATGGCACGATCACGTACAACGACGGGTCGAGCTCCGCCCCGGACACGGTCCGCCATACCAGCACGCCGGCGACCAGCGCCGCAGCCACGAGGCTCGCACCCCAGCGCCGTCGCTGGCGCCGGGTCAGCAGACTGCGCGCGGTCCAGACATCGCCGGGAGCACGCAGCGCCTCCGCAACTTCGGCAGCGCTGTCGAACCGGTCAGCCGGTGCGGGCGCCAGCAGCCGTGCGACGATCCGCGACACTTCGGGGGGGACCGCGGGACGCAGCAGCGTCAATTCGCTGAGTCGATCGCGCGCCAACTCGGGGCCCGCGGTCGGTCCTTCCGGCGGGGTCAGCGAAACGGGCGGCCGACCGCCCAGCATCTCGAACAGCACGCATCCGAGACTGTAGAGATCGCTGCGGCCATCCACCTCCAGCCCACCCGCCGCCTGCTCCGGACTCATGTAGTCGGGCGTGCCGACGGCGATCCCCTGCCCCGTGCGACGCTCCCCGGCCTTGCTGATCGCGCGCGCGATGCCGAAGTCGCTCACCGCGGCGTGCCCCGACTGCAGCAGGATGTTCTCCGGCTTGATGTCGCGATGCACCACACCGGCGCGATGCGCGTAGTCCAGCGCGTCGGCGATCTCGCGCGCGATCTCCAGCGCGTCCACGAGCGGCAGCTGCCCCTGTTTCTCCAGCCGGTCGCGCAGCGATTCGCCGGGGACGTATGGCATGACGTAGTAGAGGCAACCGTCCGCCTCGCCCGAGTCGTGCAGCGGCAGGATATGGGGATGCGACAGGCCGGCGGCGAGCTTGATCTCGAGCAGGAAGCGGTCGGGGCCCAGGGTCGCAGCGAGCTCGGGACGCAGCACCTTGAGCGCCACGTCGCGGTCGTGGCGCAGGTCGTGGGCGAGGTAGACGATCGCCATCCCCCCACGCCCGATTTCGCGACCGATCGTGTAGCGGCCGGCCAACGTGCTCTCCAGGCGATTACGCAGCTCGGTCATCAGCCTGCGACGCTCCGCGTTACGACGGGAAACCGGAAATGTCACAGCGTACCGTGGCACCTGCGCCTCCGCCAGCAGCCTGGCCGACGCTCGGCGCCCTCCCGCCGAACACGGCAATCTGCCCGCCGGTAGTCAATTCACCGACAATCCCCAACCCCTTGGCTTAGCGCAGCTTGCCAGCTAGCTTGGGAGGCTCCCGATGGCAGACTTCACGTTTTCCCGGGGACAATTGCTGCTCCTCGCCGGCACGGCCAACCGGCCGCTCGCCGAGGAGATGGCGCAGCAATTGAATCAACCGCTGTGCGCCGTCACGCTGCGCCATTTCGCCGACGGCGAGCTGTTCGTGAAAATCGACGAGAACGTCCGCGGGCGCGACGTATTCATCATTCAGTCGACCAACCCGCCGGCCGAAAATTATCTCGAGCTGTTGTTGTTGATCGACGCGGCGCGGCGGGCGAGCGCGGCGCGGATCACGGCGGTGCTGCCCTACTTCGGCTACGCGCGCCAGGACCGCAAGGACCAGCCGCGCGTCGCGGTGAGCGCCAAGCTGATGGCGAACCTGATCACCCACGCGGGCGCCGATCGCGTGCTGGGAATGGACTTCCACTCCCATCAGGTGCAGGGCTTCTGGGACATCCCGGTGGACCACCTGTACGCGGCGCCGGTGTTCGTGTCGCACTACCGGCAGAAGCAGCTCAAGGACCCGGTGGTGGTCGCCCCCGACGTGGGCTCGGCGAAGATGGCGCGCGGCTTCGCGAAGCGGCTCAATGCGTCGCTCGCCATCATCGACAAGCGGCGGCCGTCGGCGAATATCGCGGAAGTGGTGAACGTGGTCGGCGAGGTCGAGGGCTCGGACTGTCTCATCCCCGACGACATGATCGATACGGCGGGGACGATCACCGAAGCGGCCGCCGCCCTGCGACGGCTTGGCGCGCGCCGCGTATTCGCCTTCGCGACGCACGCGTTGTTGTCGGGGCCCGCGGTGGAGCGGCTCAAGGCGTCACCGATCGAAGAGGTCACGGTGACGAACACGATCCGCATCCCCGACGACCGGAAGTTCGAAAAACTGAAGGTGTTGTCGATCGCGGCCCTGATGGCGAAAGCGATCGGCTACGAACACTCGAACCAGTCGGTGAGTTCATTGTTTGACTGATTACCGACGACTGACGACCGAGGACTGAAGTATGGCCCAGATCATCTCCATCACTGCCGCACCGCGCACCACCTCCGGCAAAGGCGCTGCGCGGCAGTCGCGGCTCAAGAAGAGAATCCCGGCGGTCGTCTACGGCCACGGCCGGGCGAGCCAGTCGCTCGAGGTCGACGCCCAGGCGCTCGAGCAGGTGCTCACCGGCAAGGAGCCGTCGAGCACCCTGGTCGAGCTCACCGTCGACGGCAAGAAGGCGCGCGCGCTGATCCGCGAGATCCAGCGCCATCCGGTGCGCCCCGACATCATCCATATCGACTTCTACGAGATTCGCGCCGACGAGAAGGTGAAGCTCAAGGTCCCGGTGCATCTCATCGGCACCCCCGACGGCGTGCGCAACGCCGGCGGCGTACTCGATCAGGTGACGCGCGAAGTCGAAATCGAGGTGCTCCCCGAGCACATTCCCGACCGGGTCGACCTCGACGTCACCGTACTCACGATCGGCCGCTCGATGCACGTGCGCGATCTCGCGATTCCCAACGCCACGATCCTCACCCATGCCGATCTCACGATCGCCACGGTGGTGCCGCCGCGCGCCGAGGAAGTCGTCGCGCCGGCCGCCGAGACCAGCACCGAGGTCGCCGAGCCCGAGTTGATCCGCAAGGTGCGTGAGGACGAAGAGGGCGAGGAAGGCGAAGCCGGGGCCGAGGGCAAGGCTCCCGAGGTCAAAGCGGAGAAGCCCGAGAAGTCCAAGGGCGGCAAAGAGGGCTGAGTCCTGCGCGCCGTCGTCGGGCTGGGAAATCCGGGCCCGGAGTATGCGGCGACGCGCCACAACGTCGGCTTCTGGGTGGCGGACGCGCTCGTCGGGCATTGGGGACTCTCCCCCTTTCGCCGCGGCGAGCGCGCTCGCGTTGCGGACGGCGAGGTGGGCGGCGTGCCGGTCCGTGTCCTCAAGCCCACCACGATGATGAATCGCAGCGGCGCCGCGCTCGCGGGCCTGCGCGCCGATCCGACATTCGTCCCCGCGAAAGACCTGCTCATCGTCGTCGACGACTTCAACATCCCGCTCGGCACCTGGCGCGTGCGCCCCTCGGGCTCAGCGGGCGGTCACAACGGATTGAAGAGCATCGAAGCGGCGCTGCAGTCGCAGGAGTACGCGCGCTTGCGGGTCGGGATCGGGCCGCTGCCGTCCGGTGAGCCGTGGGAGGAGTTCGTGCTCGGTCCGTTCGCAGACGCGGAGCGCGAGCAGGCGGAGGGCCTGATGCCGGACCTGCTCAAAGCCGCGGACGACTGGCTGCGGCAGCAAGCGTGAGCGCTACCGCCTCCCTACCAGTCCGCCGGTAAGTCCGAGCGCCAGTCGCGCGTCCACACGGCGACGGCGCCACAGGGTCCGATCGCCCCACCGTTGAACAATCCAGCGTTGAACTGCAGCGGGACATCGAAATTGTTCTTGTACACCTCGACTCCGGCCACCTCGGATCCGGGCAGCGTCGCAATATCCTCTCCGGATGTCGGAACCCCGTCCACATAGACCATCATGCGACACCGTCGCTCCTGACTGACAATGGTCGGGCCGCATCCAAG
>DATLVL010000430.1:0-4885 GCA_035577525.1 Gemmatimonadales bacterium
CAGCGTTCATCGGCGATGAATCCCACCCCCTGACCGGTGGCGTGCACACCCGTGTCGGTGCGACCGGCACCGGTGGCCGCGGTGTGGCGGCCGGTGAGCCGCTCCAACACCGCCTCGAACTCCGCCTGCACGGTTCGCCCCTCGGGCTGGCGTTGCCAGCCGACGAACTGCCCTCCGTCGTATTGCACCACGGCGAGGAAGGGCCGGCTGGTCACCAGTCAAAGATAACCCCTTGTCCTATTTGACAAAAGCCGATTTTCTTTACGCATGCCACACACGTCTCCCGGGCCCCTCGAGCGGTCGATGCACGCCCTGGCAAACGGCGCATCGCTGTCCGAGGGACACGCCGCCGAAGTGTTCGGCGTCATCATGCGTGGCGAAGCGACAGCGGCGCAGGTCGGGGGGTTGCTCATGGCACTGCGCGTGAAGGGCGAGACCGCGGACGAGGTCGCGGGGGCGGCACGCGCGCTGCGCGAGGCGATGATCCGCGTCGACATCGATGCCCCCCATCTCGTGGATACGGCCGGAACCGGCGGCGGGGCCGTCACGACATTCAACATCAGCACCGGTGCCGCACTCGTGGCCGCCGGGGCGGGGGCGACGGTCGCCAAGCACGGCAACCGTTCCTACACCTCACGCTGCGGGTCGGCTGACGTGCTGGAAGCGCTCGGCGTATCGGTCAAGCTCGACGCCGCAGCCGCCGCCCACGCGCTGCGCGAGGCGCGCGTGGCGTTTCTGTTCGCGCCCAACTTCCATCCGGCGATGCGCCACGTGGCGCCGGTCCGCAAAGAGCTTGGCGTGACCACGCTGATGAACCTGCTCGGGCCCCTCGCCAATCCGGCGGGGGTGCGCCGCCAGGTGATCGGCGTCGCCGACGCGAGCCGCGGGCCGCTCGTGGCGAACGCGCTCGCCCGTCTAGGAGCGGAGCATGCGCTCGTAGTGCACGGTGCGGTGGGCATGGACGAGGTTTCGCCGGCGGGCACGACACACGTGTGGGAGGTCGAGGGCGGCGCAGTGCGGGAATGGACCATCGACCCCGAGCGGCACGGGCTGGGTATCGCGGATGTCCTGCTGCTCGCCGGAGAAGAGCCGCAGGCCAACGCCCTTCGGCTGGAGCGCATCCTGGCCGATGGGACGGATGACGCCGGGCGGGCGGCAGTGCTGCTCAATGCCGCGGCGGCGATATATGTGGCGGGGCTCGCCCCGAGCTACGAGGCGGGGATCGAGGCGGCGCGAACGGCGCTCGACTCCGGTGCGGCGCGTGCGGCGCTGGAGCGCCTGCGGCGCACCGGGATCAATAGCGGCGGATGACCCCCAACACGACGCCCTGCACCACGACGTCGCGCTCGTTGACGCGCAGCGGAGCCATCTCGGCATTCGCCGGCTGCAGGCGAATCCAACCGCCGGGCTCGCGATAGTACTTTTTCACGGTGGCACTCTCTCCGCCGACCAGGGCGACGACGGTCTCGCCGTTCTCGGCCTGGGCACGCTCATGCACCACGATGAAGTCGCCATCCTTGATGTGCTCGTCGATCATCGAGCGGCCGCGCACCTTGAGCACATAGCTGCGGCCACGGCGCGGCAACAGGACGTCGGGGACGGCGAGCGAGTCGTTCGCGTCGGAGATCGCTTCGATCGGCTGCCCCGCCGCAACCAGTCCCAGGAGCGGCAGCTCGGTCGCGCCGCTCTGGCCGCGCGGCGGCACGATCTCGATAGCGCGGCTCTCGTTTGGAGTGCGGCGGATGTAGCCTTTGCGCTCGAGATTGGTGAGGTGCTCGTGCACCGTCGCCAGCGAGTGGAACTGGAATCGCTGTGCGATTTCCTCGAAACTGGGAGCGTACCCGCGGTCCTCGATATACTGAGTGAGGTAGTCGAGGATCTCGCGTTGACGCCGGGTGACAGGCATGTCATCTCCCCGAAGATTTGCCGAAGGATAATGTACCCGAATACTGCCCGAACGCAAGGATGACTCCGGGCCGTCTTGAACCTCTCGTGTCCGCCGCGCAGCAGCGCGTATTGGCGCTGCGTTCGGACCGCGCGGAGCTGGAACGGCGCGCACGTGCCGCTCCGCCACCGCCGCACTTCGGGGCCCGCTCGAGCGACGGCACGATCGGGGTGATCGCCGAGGTGAAACGTCGCTCGCCTTCGGCCGGGGCGATCCACGAGTCGCTCGATCCCGTCGCGCATGCGCGGGCTTACGCCGCGGGCGGTGCCGTAGGGATCTCGGTGCTCACCGAGCCGGCATTCTTCGGGGGATCGCTCGACGATCTGCGGCAGGTGGCGGCGGCCGTGGCGCTGCCCGTGGTGCGCAAGGATTTCCTGCTGGAGGAGCTGCAAGTCCTCGAAGCGCGCGCCGCGGGAGCGGCCGCGGTGCTCGTCATCGTGCGTATCCTCGAGCCGCGCCGCGTGCGGTCGCTGGTGCGCGCGGCGGCGGACCTGGGACTCGCGGCGCTCGTCGAAGTGCACACCGCGGGAGAGCTCGAGACCGCCCTCGCCGCCGGCGCAACCCTCATCGGCGTCAACAGCCGGGACCTGGACAGCTTCACCATCGATCGCGATGCGGCAGACCAATTGCTCGCGCAGGTTCCTCCGGAGGTCGTCGCCGTCGCGGAGAGCGCCATCGCCGGCCGCAGCGACGTCGAGCGGGCGGCGGCAGCGGGAGCCGATCACGTTCTCGTTGGAACCGCGGTGGCGCGACTCGCCGATCCGCAAGCCGCGGTGCGCGGGCTCGCCGGCGTGGCGCGACAACCGCGCGGGAGTCGTCGCTGATGAGCCAGACCCAGTTCGGTCCCTACGGTGGACGCTACGTTCCCGAGACGCTGATGGCGGCGCTCGACGAGCTGGCGCGCGTGTACGATGCCGCGCGCCAAGACCCCGCCTTCTGGCAGGAATTCGACCGGCTGTCGCGCGATTACGTCGGCCGGCCGACGCCGCTAAGCGACGCGCCGCGGCTCGCCCGTGAGCTCGGGGACGGAGTGATCGCCGTCCCGAAGCGCGAGGACCTGAACCACACCGGGGCGCACAAGATCAACAACACCCTGGGGCAGGCGCTGCTGGCCCTTCGCATGGGTAAGCGCCGCATCATCGCCGAGACCGGTGCGGGGCAGCATGGCGTCGCGACGGCGACGGTGTGCGCGCGCTTCGGGCTCGAATGCGTCGTGTACATGGGCGAGGAAGACATGCGCCGCCAGCAGCTCAACGTCTACCGCATGGAGCTGATGGGCGCGAAGGTCGTGGCGGTCACCGCTGGTACGCGCACGCTGAAGGACGCTACCAACGAGGCGCTGCGCGACTGGGTCACGAGTGTTACCCACACCCACTACATCATCGGCTCCGTGGTGGGACCCGATCCCTTCCCGCGGCTGGTCCGGGATTTTCAGTCGATCATCGGCCGCGAGGCTCGGGCTCAAGTGCTGGAGCGTTATGGCCGGCTGCCGCGCACGGTGGTGGCCTGCGTCGGCGGCGGCTCGAATGCGATCGGCATCTTCAGCGCGTTTCTTGGCGATGCGGGCGTGGAGCTGGTCGGCGTCGAGGCGGCGGGTCTCGGTCTCGACAGCGGCCACCATGCGGCGACGCTGTCGCGCGGCCGGCCCGGCGTGTTCCACGGCAGCAAGAGCTATCTGCTGCAGGACGCCGATGGCCAGGTCCAGCCGGCCCATTCGATTTCGGCAGGGCTCGATTATCCCGGTGTCGGGCCGGAGCACGCTTTCTTGAAGGACGCCGGCCGGGTATTGTATCAGACGGTGACGGACCAACAGGCCCTGGAGGCGTTCGCTGCACTGGCCCGTCTCGAAGGGATCGTGCCTGCCCTCGAGAGCGCCCATGCGGTGGCGTGGGCCAGGCACGCGAATGAGCGGTGGCGGCCGGGGGACCTCGTCCTGTTTAACCTCAGCGGTCGGGGGGACAAGGACGTCGCCCTGGTCGCTGCGCAGGGGGAGCGGTGACCGATACCGGCACCGAGCTCGCCCTCCCGCCGGCTCACGTCGAGGAGCTGCTCTCCCTCATCGGGAAGGCGCTGCGCGCGGTCCAGCTCTATCTCCCCAACAACCCCGTCTATCAACGGGCTATCGACAACGTCCGTGGGTCTTGCCGCAAGATCTGGCAGGCCACGCAAGATCTCACCCTCGAGGTGCAGGAAACCGAGCTGCGCTGGGAGGGGAACCTCGTCTACAGCCACGATCAGAAAAACGAGAGCATCGCCTGGACGCTGTTCAAGGACGGTGTCCGATCGGTCACCATGCGTCCCGGCGTCGAAGACGTAGAGCTGGTGCGCTTCCTCCAGGTGCTGCACCAGGCCCGCACGCTGCAGGCCGAGGCTGCCGACGATCTCCTCACCCTGCTGTGGCAGGAAGATTTTCAGTACTTGAGCTACACCTTCCGCGAAATCTCGGTGGACCTGGGCACGCCGATCGAAGCGGAGGGGCCGAGCGAAGTGGCGCCGCCCGCGCAGGTACGCGACCAGATCGAGAAGGAGGCGCCGCGCGAGGTCGTGTCGGTCGACGAGTTCGACACGACACTCTACTTCCTCGAAGACCAGGAGATCGCCTACCTCCAGGACGAAGTCGATCGCGAGTACTCCCAGGACCTGCGGCACAACGTGCTCTCGGTGCTGTTCGATCTGATCGAATCGCAGACCTATGCGACGGTGCGCGGCGAGCTGATCTCGATCATCGAGAACTTCATTCCCTACCTGCTCGGCTCGGGTGATTTCCATTCGGTGGCGTACGTGCTGCGCGAGCTGGCGGGCGTGCTGCAACGCGGCAAGGAGCTGATCTCCGAGCACAAGATTGCACTGTCGGCGATTCCGCAGCGGCTCTCCCAGTCCGACGCTTTGTCGCAGCTGCTGCAGGCGCTGGACGAAGCGACCATGCATCCCACCGAAGCG
>DATLVL010000431.1:0-5637 GCA_035577525.1 Gemmatimonadales bacterium
CCGTGACCCACACGTCGGACAACGGCACCACGGTCATCAACGGCTGGCCGGGCTGCACCAGCTGCCCCACCTCGACGCTCTTCTTGCTCACGACGCCCGAGGCGGGAGCGAGGATCCGCGAATAGGACAGCTGCAGGGCCGCATAATCACGCGCGGCGCGCATCGCCGCCACGCGAGCGTCGGCGCCGAGCAACGCCGCCTGCGCCGAGGCGAGGGCGGCGTCGGCGGCGCGGGCCGTCGTCATCGCGTTGTCGAGCTGCTGGCGGCTCACCACACCTTGCTCGGCGAGTGGCTGCAGCTTGTCCATGTCGGCGTGCGCACGGTCGGCGTTGGCCTGAGCCTGGCGTACCGCCGCATCCGCCTGTCCCACGCGCTGGCGCGACGACACGGTGGCGAGCGCCCCGGCCAGGTCGGCATCGGCCTGCTGCAGCTTGGCCGCCAGATCCTTCTCGTCGAGCACGAGGATTGTATCCCCGGCCTTCACCGGCTGGTTTTCCTCCACGCGGATCGACTGCACGTAGCCGCCGACCTTGGGGAGCACCGGCAGGATGTGCCCGTCGACCTGCGCGTTGTCGCTCGCGACGTGGGTGCGCGACCAGATCCACTTGCGCACGCCGCCTGCGACGAGCACGAGGAGCACCACGCCCAGAACGGCGAAGACCTTGTTGCGCTTGCCGCCGTTCGGGGCCGGGCGGAACTCAGCGCTGCCCCGGTTGGCTGGGTCAGCGCGTGAGGGGCGCTGTTCGGACACTTCGGGTTCGATCGTCGTAGCCATGTCTTCTTCCCTTGGTCGTTCAGCCATTGGACGGTTAGTGCAGCTGCCGGGTGCTGCCGACGGCGCGGGCCAGCGCTACGCGGGCCGTGGCTGCCGCGAAGCGGGCATCGATATCGGTATCGCGGGCGCGCACCAGCGAAACCTGGGCGTCGATGACCTCGATGTTGCCGGCCACCCCCGCCTTGAACCGCTCCTGCGCTTCCTCCAGTTCCGCCTGCGCGAGCCGCAGCCGCTCGGCCGCGATCGCCTGCTGCTCGGCGGCCGAGCCCAGGTCGAGCCGCGCCGCGTCCACCTCGGCGGCGATCTGCCGTTTCAGCTCATCGCTGCGCACGCTCGATTCCTTGACGACCGCCTGTTGCTCCGCTTCGCGCCCCTCGCGCCGGAAGCCGTCCAGAATCGGAACGGTCAGCTGCAACGCGACAAAGCGCGTCGCCGTGAGGTTGTCGGGCGCCAGGCCGTTCGCACCGTAGTTCGCCGAGAGGTCGAGCCGCGGCAGGCGCTCCGCCTTGATCGCCGACGCGGTACGCGACGCGGCGAGTCCGCGCGCCTCTTCCGAGTGCAGGTCGGGACGACGCGACAGCGCCAGCGTCACCAGCGCATCGCGCGTGTCCGGGAGCTCGACCGTGGGGAGCGTTGCCGCCAGGGTGTCGGTCAGCTGCACCGGCGTGTCCGGCGGAAGGCCGAGGCTGCGCACCAGGTCGATCCGCGCCCGCTCGGCCTCGTTGCGCGCCACGACGAGCGCGCCGCGTGTCGCGACGAGCTGCGTCTGCGCCCGGGTGACATCGATCGTGGTACCCACTTCGGCGTCTTTCTGCGCCTGGGCCAGTCGCACCAGCTCGACAGCGAGCGTCGAATCGGCGATACGCGCCGCCACGACCGCCTGGGTGCGCGTGGCGCGCAGATAGCTCAGCGCCGCGAGCTGCGCCGCCGCTTCCGAGGCGAGCCCGCTGTCGGACTCGCTGCTCGCCAGCTGCGAGCGCGCGGCCCGCACCCGGACGACGCCGGCGTAATCGAACACCGTCTGCGTCAGGTGCAGCCTGGCGTCATATACGTCGAACGGACCGAACAGCCTGGGAAAGCCGAATCCCGGCAGATTGATCTTGAACCCGAGCGTCTTGGGATTGATCGTCTGGCTCACCCAGCTGCCCGTCGCCGAAAAGTCCGGGAGTAGCGACGCGCGGGTCTGGCGGATGCGGGCGCGCGCCTCGTCGGCACGCAGGCCGGCGAGCGTCACGGCGGGCGCCGTGCCGGCGGCCCGGCTCACCGCGTCCGAGAACGAGAGATGGAGGGGCTCGGGCGTCTGCGCGCGCGCGGTCGCGGCAGCGCAGGCGAGAGCCAGGGAAAGCAGGACGGCCAGCTTAGCGATTCGCGATGCCATTGAGGTACAGGTCGATGTGGGTGTCGAGATAACGACGCGGATCGAACCCTTCGGGCATGCAGGCTGCGAAGGCGCGCGATGCGACGGTGGCGTGCATCAACGGCGACAGGGCCAGCTTGGTGGCGGCAGGGATGTCGACGCGGCGGAACTCGCCGCTCCTCATGCCGCGCTCGATCACGCCACCCAGCAAGCGGTGCCCGCGGGTGACGACTTCGTCGTAGTAGAAACGGGCCAGCTGTGGAAAATTCGAGGCCTCGGCCATCATCAGCTTGGGGATGCCGGCGAGCGAGGTCTCGTAGACGAGGCGCCAGTACTCCCGCACCAGCTGCTCCAGCAGCTCGCGGGCGCTGCCCGTGAACGACTGGGCAGTGGATTCCCCCTGGGCGATCACCGGCACGATCGTCTGCCGCACGACCGCCTTGAACAAGGCCTCTTTGTTCTTGAAGTAGAGGTAGAGCGTGCCCTTGGTGACCCCGGCGCGGCGGGCCACGTCCTCGAGCCGCGTCGCGGCGAACCCGCGCTCCACGAACTCCTCGAGCGCGGCGTGCACGATCTCCTCGGGACGCGCGTCCTTGCGACGCTGCCAGCGAGGCTTCGCCCGGTGTACGGGGCTGGAGCCCCGGGGACGCCGGGAACTGCGGGGAGACCGGGTTGTGGGGTGCGCCATGTACGCCCTCTGGGTTACTTACTGACCGTTCAGTAAGTAATCACTGAACCCCACCCCCACAAGTGGGGTTCCCGTCAGGTGCGTGTCATCCTCCGGCCTACTTCGCCCGCGCCAGCTCCCCCTGGTCCATGACGCTGTCGGCCACGCTCTTGTCCTCGATCACCTGCCCGTCGCCGATCACCGAGCGTTTCACCTGCGCGCGCACGAGGCGCACGTCGCGGCCGAGCAACGCGTGCTCGACGGTGCTCCCCTCGACGCGGCTCCCCCCCTCGATCGTCACGTTGGGCCCGATGGTGCTGTTGACGAGGGTCACCCCCGGCTCGATCCGCACCGGCTCGCGAATCACCACACCGGGGGTCGGGGCGGGAGCGAGCCCGCGGCCGTTCCGCAGCAGATGCTCGTTCGTCTCGAGCAACGTGTCCACCTTGCCGCAGTCGTACCACCCGCCCACACTCGCCGTGTACAGCCTCCGCCCCTGGTCGACCATGTACTGGAACGCATCGGTGAGGTAGTACTCGCCCCCTTTCCCCGCCGGCTGCCCCAGGACGTGGGCGATGCCTTCGAACAGGGTGCGCCAGTCCTTGATGTAGTAGAGGCCGATGTTGGCGAGACGGGAGACCGGGGTGTCGGGCTTCTCGACGATGCGCTTCATGTAACCGCTCTGGTCGGTGACGATCACCCCGAAGCGCTGGTAGTCCTCGACCTCCTTCGCCCAGAGGATCCCGTCGGCCGCCTGCGTCCGGATCAACCCCAGGTCGGCGTCGAACAACGTGTCGACGAAGATGATCAGCACCGGGCTGTCGACCCACGGACGCGCCAGATTGATCGCTCCCGCCGTCCCGTCGAGCGTCTTCTGCTCCACGAAGCGGGCGGGGATGCGGTAATGGGTACGGATGTAGCGCTCCACGTCTTCTTTCAGGTGTCCGGTGATGACCAGCAGCTCCTCGACGTCGAATCCCGCCACCGTGTCCATCACGTAATCCATCACCGGCCGCCCGGCGACGTGCACCAGGGGCTTCGGGACCCGCTTGGTGAGCGGCAGGAGGCGGGTCCCCTTCCCCGCCAGCGGCACGATCACTTTCATGGCACCCTCCCGTAGCGGTCTTTGAGGCGAATGACGTCGTCGAGCTCGGGCGTCGAGGCCTCGATCAGGTCGCTCGTCACGACCGCCTCGAACTGATGCACCAGCGTCGGCTGAATGTGAAACGCTTCTCCCTGCCCCATGCGGCGCTCGATCAGCGTCTCCCCCTGCTCGAGCCGCAGCACGATCTCTCCCGACAGCACGTAGATCGACTCATCCTTGCGCTCGTGATATTGCAAGCTCAGCACGTGACCCGCTTCGATGTGCAGGATCTTGCCGACGTAGCGGTCGGTGCGCGCCCAGATCAGCTCGTAGCCCCAGGGCTTCTCGACCCGGTAGGGGAGGGTCGTCATGGAATGATGAATGATGTATGCAGAATGACGAGTTGCGCGCAAGACGTTCCAGCACAGGAATTCTGCATTCTGCATTCACCATTCTGCATTGTTGGCCCCCCGAATCCGCAGCGCGAGCGACGACGGCGTCGTCACACACGCCGTCACACACACGCCGCACCCCACGCACCCCTCCGGCTTGAGCACGGGGTGGCCCCGCGCGTCCATCGCCAGCGCGCGCTCGCCGATTGGGCACGCCCGGGCGCACACTCCGCAGCTCGACCCATGAAACGTGATGCAGCGATCGACATCGAGCGAGAGCACCCCCAATCGCACCTCGTCCCAGCCGGTCGCGGGCGGCACCAGCGCCCCGGTGGGACAGGCCCGCGCGCAGGGGATGTCGGCACACACGATGCACGCCTGGATCGAAGGCTCGAGCAGCGGCGTCCCGGCAGCGAGCCCGGCGGTGGGCGGCGCGTTGCGGATCGCATGCGCCGGGCAGACGTCGACGCAGGCGCCGCAGCGGGTGCAGGCGGCGAGAAACTCGATCTCCGGCAGGGCGCCGGGCGGTCGGAACCAGCGCCGCTGCACCACCTTCGCCTCAGTGCGGCGCGCCACCTCGCGGGCCAGCTTCCCGAGCGTGTCCTGCAGGAACGCGCGCCGGTCGCCCGAGTCCACGGCCATCAGAAGCTGGGCTCGAGCGACACGAGCCAGCGCAACTGCGCGCGGCGGTCGCGTCCGTGCGGATCGGCGGCGTAGCTCCAGCGGCTCACGAGCCAGGGCACGTCGAAGCGCATCGTCCACCCCAAGTCGCCCACCTGGGCGGTGGCGACGGCACCGGCGCCCGCGTCCCATAGCGGGGTGACGGCCTTCCCGGAGAACGACGCCACGGCGGCGGAGTCGACGAGGCCCCCATCGCCGAAGAGGTGCAGCGCGAACGCTCGCACGGGCGCGTGCGGCAGCGTGAAGAGGGTGCGCGACAGCTCGATCGTGCCGCTCACCGCCCAGCGCCCTCCCAGCTCGGGAGCGAAGCCGCGCAGATTCGCGTCGCCGGGCGCCTGATAGAAGAAGCCGGGCCGCGCGAACAGCGCTCCGCGGCTGCGCAACAGTGGATTGGTGAACGTTTCGTAGGGATCGGCTCCCGCAACGGAGATACGCCGCTGGGCGACCGGTGGCGAGTGCGCCCAATAGCCGCCGGCGAAGCCACGCACGCCCAGCGTCGTCCCGAGCCAGAACGGGAGGCGCGTCGAGATCTGTGCCGTCCCGCGCAAGAACGGCTCCATGTCGTAGCGGTGCTGGGCCACGATGCCGGGGCCCGGATAGCGGTACACGATGCCGCCGTGGAAGCCGACCCTCCCCGACATCGTGCCGCCACCCACGGGCCACGTCGACGACATCCATGGG